>DAOTMJ010000026.1 GCA_035450225.1 Candidatus Hydrogenedentota bacterium | reverse complement strand
AAATTGGGCGCGATTGCTGGGTAGGCAACCGCGCCGTGCGTTGGGGGAAGAACCCACGAAGGGGATTCGGGGGGGGCTATGGATATACACCTTAGGCGGTTGGAGCGATATTCGACTTGCCTTTCGTCTCGATGAGATCCGTCACGAACGAAAAAATCTGACCCAAAATGCGCGAAATCTGATCGCCCGGCGTCGTGTCGTCCGTGGCCTTGGCAACCGTCATGATTCGCAAATGTCTCATGTTCATACCTCCAATCAATCCTGCCTTCCTTGCCGCTTTCATTCATAAATACCACGCGTCGAAAAAAACGTTACATGCGCCTCGTAAAAAAAACGACATCATAAAAAACAAATCCGACCGATCCGGCTGATGGCCACGGGAAAAGACTTGCCTCAGAAGTGAATGCGGCACGTTACCCCCTCCCAATTTGATCTGCGTCAGGGATGACGCCGCCCCCATGTGCGGTTTCTGACGGCATCGTCCACGGGTCAAGCCTAATTCTTCGGCCCCATTGTCGAATTAAATCCAGGAGACAACAATGGCCGTCGTTGGCCATCGTCACGTCGCTTTTCGAAACAGGCAAGACACCGGAAGAAGCGCGACTACCTGACAGATTCGACACGAACGCGTTTCGTGTTGATACGATGGATTCGCAACACGTTGGAGACGCCCCGGAATTCGCCGTGGGTCCATTGGGCGGGATCGAGGGGTTTGTCGTCGGCTAGAACGGCGGGCTTGAAAGTAATTCGCAGGATCTCGTCGCCCCGAGGGTCGAAGGTCTCATACTCGATACAGTCCCTGCCGTAGGTGACTTGGGTGACGGTTGAGGTCGAACCAAGGATGTGATTCTCGTCTTCGGGGGCCATGTCGGGCATTTCAGCCATGCCGTCCATGAGGTGAGGCAGATAGTCCACGTAGGAATCGGAAAACCATGGGCGAACATAGCCGAGGCCGACGTAGTTCACGGCCCGTTCGCCTTCCGAATATTTGCTGAATGCGGAATACGTCGCCAGGGCAAATGATGCGCGCGCCTCTTCGCGGTCCTCGGGCTTGCCGGTGAATCCGTACCACAGCGCGACGACCGATGCGTAACGCGCGGTGTGGCTGCTCATTTCGAAGAAGCAGCCGTCCTGCTCGCGGATGCTCGTCGCGCCAAAGCGTTTTGTCGCGCCGAAACGGTTTCGCACCCACTCGATTAGTGCGGGCGCCTGCGTCCGCCAGTCGGAGGCGTCGTCGCGTACACGCAGCAGGTATCGCGCGGTTTCCATTGGAATTTGCTGGTTTAGGTTGGCGTTGATGTCGTTCTTGACGTCCTCGTAGTAGCCGGTCCACCGGTAATTTTTCATCGGATATTCGAGTATCCATCGCCAAAGCACCGCGCGCTTTTCCGGCAATGCGTTGTCCACGCCGTGTCCCAGCGCCATCAGCGCATCGAAAAAGATGACCGGTGCGACCATGTTCGCCGAATAGGGTTCGAGGACTTCACCTGTTTTAAGATTCACACGGAACGGCAACGGCGATCGATCCGCATCGCCATCCCGTATCTTCCCCGCGACAGTCTTCGCAATCTCCAGCGCCGCGTCGAGATACTTCCTTTCGCCGGTCAGTTTGTAAAACCGGAGATACCCTGATCCGACCATGCACATCTTGTCCGGCTCGGAGGTTTCATCGGTGTATTCGCCGTCCGGCGTGTCGTCCTGCGTGCGCGGAACATTCGGCCATGCCCAATCGCCGGGCGTATGGAACATAAGCACCCGGTCAAGCAGGAGGCGAACCGGCTTGAAAATATCCTTGTCGCCGCAATAGGCGTAATATCGCGCGAGCGTCTCGGCGGCATAGTAGACGTTCGATCCCTGGTTGTTCTGGTTGTTCTTGAACGTGGCCTCGGGCGTCAGACTCGACGTGACAAGAAACCACGGATCGTCGCCGAGCGTTGTTCGAACCGTGAAGCAGTGTTTCACATATTCCATGCTCCCACGAACAATCCGGTCATAGGACGTCCACGGCAGTAATCGCCCCTGCGCATCGAACACCGCCTCGTGATCGCAAAGTCTTTCGCCGGCCATTCCACCGGTCGAGATCATCATAGCCGCCAGCGCCGCCAACAGCCAAGACCCCGAAAAAGTAGTGTTCTCCACCCTTGCCGACAACATGGGCTGTAAACCATAACCAGCGATAGATGAATCCTTGGTCACCAATTTCAATCCGATCAAAATAAGGGATCAGCGGCAGAATCTTTCCGCGGTTGATCCACACGATTCAATATAGAGTTTCTTGAGCAACCGATCACTATTGGATTATCGCCGATCGTCCGATCTTTTTGCCGTTTTGCATGCGTGGTCCGCCTTGGCGTCCGGAACGGTTGGATCATCCGGCGCCAACTTGAAATACTCGTTGCAGACGTTCAGAATCTCGCTTACAACCGGAGGACATCCGGGGACAAAAGGATTGCCTTCGCGGTGCCTGGCCGTGCAATTGCCGACGCAGAGGGCGCCGGGCGGCAGGGAAGCGTGGCCTTTCCCTATGGCAATGGGTACTCTTGCGTTTTCCGCGTTTTCGCCAAACAAGCGTTTCCCGTGTTTTCGGAGAAACAGCATGAGGCTGGCCTGGCATGCGCTGCACGATTGATCGTCGAGCACGTTGACGTTTGAAAATTCGAGCGAGAGGTTTTTCGGGGGCAACGCGAAAGGGTTGCCGGCATCACGCCAGTTTTCCGGCAAGACGTGGATCTTACTGCCGTTGATAACGCCATGCCCCCGGTCGGCGCCCATCCGAAGATGGGGAATTTCAATCGCCGACACTCCCATTAATTCGCAAGCGACGGCATCCACCGCGAAGGGATCCACGCCGGCCACAATCGCGCCGAGTTCCTTCGCCTCGCCCGCGCTCGGGCCGAGACCCTCCATGCCGATGCTGCCGTCAATGATGGAGAGATGCGGCCGCAGCACCGACGACATGTCGGCAATGGCGATATCGAGAGGCTTTTCGTTCCATCCGGGGAGTGACGGCAGCATGTGAAGGTCCACTTTCGAGCGGCGCCACAGGCATCCCTTCATATTCTTGACGGCCAACGTCACCCCTGTGTGCATGTGCATCTTCATCACGGGAATGGACACAATGATGTCATACTCGAATACTTCCGGGCACACTTTGATGTTGTGGATGGCCACGCCGTCGGGAATGGTCATTGGAACGTAGGGGCGCGCGTCCATGTCAATCAGCGGACAGTGTCGCTTTTCGGCCACGGCCGTAATCCCACACAGATCAAAGGCTTCAAGGGCCTTTACGCCCGTGATGGGGCTTTCGCCGATCGCGACATCGGCCCCGGCCTCCCGGAAGGCGTCAATGGCGGCGGCAATGACCTCCGGGTGGGTGTTGACACCCTTCAACGGCTCCACAAGGCGTCCGGCATTTGGCTTCAACAAGACCCTGCGTCCGGCGGCGGGAGACAGATCGATGCGCTGCAGAACGTTGCGCGTGTTCTCATAAGGTCCCGCGCCCCATGTCACAAAAACACGCGGCGCCGCCTTGTCCACCTCAAACGGGTTCGGGGCCAGCCTTTTTTCGATTGCCATGATTCTTCCTGGGAACCGTCAATCCGTCCGCGTTGTTTCCTGGCCCGTGTCAGGCCGCATATCGTTGCCCGGTCACCGTGCCTGCAAATGCGCCAAAGTGAAGTTCCATTATACATTTCCTCATCGGCTGCGAGAAAATGGAATGTCCGTTCGATTCGATCATCCGCTTCGCGGACAAAGTCTTCGGTCTCCTGCCGCAATCATGACCAGGATTCAGGGCAGGTCCGGCATCCAAACCGGAATTATCGGCGCGTGAATATTCACGCCCGCCAAGGACGTTCGCGCCGGGTTTCCGCGAGAATTCTTCGCGCGACGGCAACATCTTCGGCGACTTGGAAATCGAACATGCCCACGCAAATAAAGTCCGCCCCGTTTTCAAAGGCATAACGAAAACCGATTTCCGGCGGGATGGCGCCCGCGGCAAGCACCTTGAACGCGATCCATGGTTTTTCGACCATTTTCATCGCGGCAATGGTCTTTTCCGGTTCGTGGCACCAGAAATTGTCGTGGCGATCTTCGATGACTTCCGTGGGCTGATCGGGCCGCCGACGTGACCAATAGTCGTTGGAGTGAAGCGTCTTGACATAGAAATCGGGATTGACGCCCGCTTTTTCGCATTCGAGCACGACGTCAAGGGAATGGGCGCCGACCCCGGCAGGCACACCACATGCCTTGATAAACTCGACGGTCTGCGCGAGGGTATCGAGGTGTCCCATCTTGATCAGCCGATCGCCCACCGCGCCCTGAATATACGCCATGCAGGCGCCGTTGTCCACCACGGCCGTTACGCTGGCTTTGACGTTGGCCGGCATGGGATGCACTTCGGAAATCCATTGTATCTTTCCGCCGCGCTCGCGCCAGTAACGGTTGATTACAGGGCCGGAAACGGGATTTGTAAGGATCGCGTTGACACCGTGCTCTTCGCAAACCTGAAGCGTTTCCATGATTTTTGCGTCGGTGTTGTAGGCTTTGAACAAGCGCGAAACATAGATGAGGTCACGGCTGTGGGCCCAGCCGCCAATCAGGTTTCCGCCGCAAATCACGCGACTGATGGAAAGGTTTCCGATCGCGCCTGTCGGACATGATTCACGGGACGGTTGCGCGGGGCGTTGTGCGTCCGTCTGCGACAATTGCATGAGAAACGCCCGTTCTTCCGGGCCGGCCCCGGATGCCATACCGGCGGCCAGCGCGCCTTTCAGGAATTTTCTGCGCACCATGCGATCGTTCAAGGTTTTTCCTTTTCCGTCATGATTTTGCGTCGGGATTGGGCGTCGGAAACCGGGCGCCGACATCTTTCTGCCAGCGGTGCAGCATGGCGCGGAGTGTACGGACTTTCTCCGGCTTTTCGGAGGCCATGTTGCGCTTTTCGGAAAGGTCTTCGCGCAGATTGTAGAGTTCCGGCGGACGCTCCTCGAAGAATTCGATCAGTTTCCAATCGCCCGCGCGAATCGCCGCGCCGGGCGTTCCGCCCTGGTTGCCATAATGGGGGTAATGCCAATAGAGGGCATCGCGTTTCGGCCTCTTGCCGCCCTTGAGCAACCCGGCGAAACTCATGCCGTCCACATGCTGCCGTGGTTTTGCGGGCAGGCCGGCCATGTCGAGCATCGTCGGATAGAAGTCCGTGCTGATGACCGGCTCGCCGCATACCGTTCCCGGTTGGGCTACGCCGGGCCATTTCACGATCATCGGCTCGCGAATGCCGCCCTCGTACAGCCAGCCCTTCCCCCCGCGCAGGGGCAGGTTCGAGGTGGCATGCCCCTCGGCGGTGCTGAGGCCGCCGTTGTCCGACATGAAGAACACGATGGTGTTGTCCGCGATGCCGAGTTCGTCCAGGGCATTCAGCACATTTCCCACGGCCTGATCCATCGCCTCGACCATGCCGGCATACACCGGATGGCTTTGCACCATGCGGACATCCCTGTCGCCTTCCCGTCCCCACACCGGTTCTTGGGAATCCAGCGCCGCCGCTTTTTTTTCGTATTTCGCCTTCAGATCCTCGCGCGCCTGAAGCGGAACATGCACCGAATAAAACGACAGATAGGCCAGAAACGGCCCGTCCTTGTGTTCGCGCATGAAGCGCACCGTTTCCTCGGCCAGCCGGGCGGGCAGATGTTCGCCGGGCGGGCCGCTTTCGAGTTTGGGATTTTTGTACGGCGAAAAATAACCGCCCGGCGGTCCGCCGAAACGATGACCGCCCTTGTTGATGTCGAAACCTTGTTCCTCGGGCAGAAATCCGTCGCCGCCCAAGTGCCACTTGCCCGCGAAGAAGGTCGAATAACCCGCTTCCTTCAATGCCTCCGCAATGGTTATTTCCTCCAGCGGCAAGTGATCGAGATACGGCGCGGGCAACAGCGGCTTGTTCTGGGTCCAATGATGGGCGACCTTGTCGGGTTGCGGCGCCCCAAAGTAATCCGTGGTTCCCAGCCGCGCCGGATACTTGCCGGTCATGATGCTTGCACGGGTCGGACTGCACACCGGACATGCCGCGTAGGCGCTGGTGAACCGCACGCCTTCATTCGCCAACCGGTCGAGATGGGGCGTCTCGTAGAACGTGCTGCCGAAACAGCCGAGGTCGCGCCAGCCCAGATCGTCCACGAGGATAAAAACGAAATTCGGGCGTCGAACGGCCGGCGATTCCGCGCTCCACGCATGGCCGGCCCAACAGGCCGCGCCCAGTCCCGCAGCCTTCAAAAAATCCCTCCGTGACAGCATGGCGATGCTCCTCCTGAACCGTCCGGCCCCATGCTATCGCCGGCACACCGGAGAGTCAACTTGCCCCTCCTCCAATTACACCCGTAAAATCTTGTCTTCCAGTAAAAAGCGAGGCGCAAGAGGGGATGCCCTTGCGCCTCGTTGCCTTTGTGTCTCGTTGATCCGAAATTACACGCGCGAACGCTCCGTGTACTTCGTGTGGAGCAGTTGGTGCGACTTGTGGCCGTTGGGTTCGCCGAGGAATTCCTTGTAGATTCGGGTAACGTCGGGATTCTCGTGCGACTTGCGGATCTGTTTGCCCTCGTCTTCCTTGTAGATGGCGGCGATGCGCGCAAGGCGGACGCTGTTGTCGGTCATGCGGGGCTGTCCGCCGCCGCCGATACAGCCGCCGGGGCAGGTCATCACTTCGATGAAGTGATAGGTGGCCGCGCCGGACTTGATCCGTTCCATCAGTTTGTGGACATTTCCAAGGCCGTGCGTCACCGCGACTCTCGCCGTCACGCCCTTCAGGAAGGACCACTCGGGAACTGTTTCGGTGAACGTGACCGCAGCTTCTTTGATGCCTTCGAGGCCGACGATCGGCGTTACATGGAAGTTCTCGAATGGTAACGGTTTTCCGGTCACGATCTCGTAGACGGTGCGCAGGGCCGCTTCCATCACGCCGCCGGTGTTCGCAAAAATATCCGCCGCGCCCGATCCTTCGGTCATCGGGGAATCCATTTTGTCATCGGGCAGGCTGTTGAAATCAATGCCTGCCTGCGTAATCATGCGTCCAAGTTCGCGCGTTGTAAGGACCACGTCCACATCGCGCACACCGCTGGCGTTCATTTCGGGCCGCTGACTCTCGAATTTTTTCGCGGTGCACGGCATGATGGACACGACGAACATGTCCTCCGGCTTCTTGCCGATCTTCTCGGCGTAGTATGTCTTGGCCAGCGCGCCGAACATCTGCTGCGGCGATTTGCATGTCGAAACGTTCGGCAGCATTTCCGGATAGAAGTATTCGATGAACTTGATCCACCCCGGCGAGCAACTCGTGAACATCGGCAACGCCACGGGCTCCTTGTCCACCAACGCCTTCTTCAGGCGCGTAAGGAGTTCCGTCCCCTCTTCGAGAATGGTCAGGTCCGCCGCGAAATTCGTGTCGAACACAGCATCGAAACCCAGCCGCCGCAGCGCGCTGACCATCTTACCCGTGACCAGCGTGCCCGGCGGGTTGCCGAAGCATTCGCCGAGCGCGGCGCGGATGGCCGGGGCCGTCTGGACCACGACGGTCTTCGTTGGATCCTCGAGGGCCGCCCAAACTTCCGCAATCTGGTCTTTCTCGGTGATCGCGCCGACGGGGCACACCGCGCCGCATTGGCCGCATTGCACGCACACAACGTCGTCGAGATCGCCGCAAAACGCCGGGCCGACCACCGTGTCAAATCCGCGGTTTTGCGCAAAGAGTCCCCCGACTCCCTGCGTTTCACGGCAGACCGTCACGCAACGGCGGCACAGGATGCACTTTCCACTGTCCCGGACGAGAGCGGGCGTCGAATTGTCAATGAAACTTTTACTCTTCTCGCCGGGAAAACGGATGTCGCGGATTCCGAGATCGGCGGCCAGTTCCTGCAGTTCGCAGTCGGCGCTGCGGGCGCAGGTCTGGCAGTCTCCCTGGTGATCGGAGAGCAACAGTTCGACCACCGTCTTGCGGGCCTCGCGCACGCGCTTGCGCTGCGTGTAAACCTTCATGCCTTCGGTCACGGGCGTGACGCACGAGGCGACCAGCGTCCGCGCGCCTTCCACTTCGACCAGACACACGCGGCACGCGCCGATGGCCTGCAAATCCTTCAAGTAACACAAAGTCGGAATCTTGACACCGGCTTTTTGCGCGGCATTCAAAATTGATGTTCCTTCCGGGACTTCCACCCGGACATCGTCAACCGTCAACGTTGGCATATTTTTTCTCCTCAAACGGCGCTTGCCGGGTTATACTTCGCACGTCGAGCGGTAGTCGCAGCGCAGGCAGCGTTTCGCCTCGCGAATCGCCGCCGATTCCGTCAACGCGACTTCCACTTCGTTGAAGTTGTTCTTGCGTTTGTTCACGGGGATCATCTTCATCTTCGCCCGCGGATAATCAACCGGATCGGCATCCGGATCGAATTCGGTGTCCACCTGTTCGATGCCGCGCCAGAACGCGTGTTCTTCGCCGGTCAGGAACTTGTCAATGCCGACCGCCGCGCGTTCACCGTCACCGATGGCGTCCGCCACCGACATCGGACCCGTCGCCGCATCACCGCCGCAGAACACCCACGGCACCGAGGTTTGCCCGGAGAGCGGATCCGCGGCAATGTATTTGCTCGCGGTAAGATTCAACGAAACCCCGTCCATCACTTCCGCCGTATCGAGCGATTGGCCGATGGCCGCAATAACCTGATCCACCTCGAGCACGAAGGTGCTGTCGCCGGACACTTCCGGACGGCGCCGGCCGCTCTTGTCGAATTCGCCCAGGAACATCCGGTTGCATTTCACCCCCGCGGCCTTGCCGTTCTCGACAATGATTTCAGCGGGAGCGACCAGCGTCTGAATCGCGACGCCTTCGCGTTCGGCTTCTTCGATCTCTTCCTTGTAGGCCGGCATTTCCTCGCGCGTACGGCGATACAGAATCGTCACCGATTTCGCGCCGAGGCGCAAAGCCGTGCGCGCCGCGTCAATGGCCGCATTGCCGCCGCCGATGACCGCCACGCGCTCGCCGACCTTCGCCGTTCCGGTCAGGTTGTACTCGCGCAGGAATTGCATCCCGTCCGCGACACCCTCGGCATCCTCGCCCGCGATCCGCAGTTTGGACCCCTTCGGCGCGCCAACGGCGACGAATACCGCTTCGTAGCCCTGTTCACGCAGACCGGACAGGGTGAAATCCCTGCCCAGACGCTTGCCGGTCTGGATGGAAACGCCCAGTTTTTCGATCATGCGAATCTCGCGCGCCACTTCCTCCCGCGGAAGCCGGTACGCCGGAATGGCTTGGACCAGCATGCCGCCCGGGACCGATTCGGACTCGAATACATCGGGACGATAACCGAGACGGGCCAAGAAATAGGCGCACGTCAGACCCGCCGGCCCCGCGCCGACAATCGCAATCTTGCGTTTGGCGTTGGCGGGATTTTCACGCACACTCGGCATCTGCACACTGGTTTCCTTCTCGACCATGAACCGCTTCACGCCGCGGATGGCCACGGGCTGGTCGAGGTTGCTGCGCCGGCACTTGTCCTCGCAGGTGTGGAAGCACACACGCGCGCAAATCGAAACGAACGGATTGGTTTCCCGGTGCAGTTTTAGCGCTTCCTCGTACCGGCCTTCCGCCACGAGCGAAACGAAACCGGGCACGTAAACGTTCGCCGGGCACGCGCTCATGCACGGTGCGCGCACAAGGCCGGGGCACACACCGGCGCGGCAATGTTTTTGCCGGATGTGCTCGTCGTATTCTTCGCGGAAGTGACGAATGGTCGAAAGCACCGGATTCGGGGCTGTCTGGCCAAGTCCGCACAATGCCGTGTCCTTGATCTGCTCGCCGAGTTCGATGAGTTTTTCGACATCGCCCTCGACACCCTCGCCGTTGCAAATGCGCGTGACGATTTCGAGCATGCGCTTGGTGCCGATGCGGCACGGAGGGCACTTGCCGCAGGACTCGTCCTGCACGAAATCGAGGAAGAATCGCGCCATGTCCACCATGCACGTGTCTTCGTCCATGACAATAAGGCCGCCGGAACCCATAATCGCGCCCAATTGCGTCAGCGCTTCATAATCCACCGGCACATTCAGATGTTCCTTTGGAATGCAACCGCCCGAGGGGCCGCCCATTTGCGCCGCCTTGAATTTCTTGCCGTTTGGAATGCCGCCGCCGATGTCGTAAATGATCTCACCCAGCGGCGTGCCGATCGGAATTTCCACGAGGCCGGTGTTGTTGACGGCGCCCGCCAGCGCAAACACCTTGGTGCCCTTGCTCTTTTCGGTGCCCATCGAGGCGTACCATTCGGCGCCCTTCAGGATAATCACCGGAATATTGGCATAGGTTTCGACGTTGTTGAGCAGGCTCGGCTTGCCCCACAGGCCCTTGATCGCCGGAAACGGCGGACGCGGACGCGGCTCGCCGCGGTTGCCTTCTATCGAAGTCATCAACGCCGTTTCTTCGCCGCAAACGAACGCGCCCGACCCCATGCGGATTTCAAGATCAAAATTGAACCCCGTGCCCATGATGTTTTCGCCGAGCAGACCGTACTCCCGCGCCTGCTCGAGCGCCTTGCCGAGCCGTTCGACCGCCAAGGGATATTCGGCGCGGACATACACATAACCCTGGTCCGAACCAATGGCGTAGGCCGCAATGGCCATGGCTTCGATCACGCTGTGCGGATCGCCCTCGAGCACGCTGCGATCCATGAACGCGCCCGGATCGCCCTCGTCCGCATTGCACAGCACGTACTTCTTGTCGCCCGGCGCTTTGCGCGTGAAATTCCATTTCATGCCCGTGCTGAATCCCGCGCCGCCGCGCCCGCGCAGGCCGGACTTCGTTACGACGTCAATGACTTCTTCGGGCTTCATTTCCGTGAGCACCTTCGCCAGCGCCTGATAGCCGTCCCGCGCGATGTACTCGTCAATATTCGTCGGATCGATTACGCCGCAGTTCCGCAGCACGACTTTGGTCTGCTCGCGGAAGAATCCGATTTCCGACAGCGCCGGAACGATTTGCGCCGACACCGATTTGTGCGCCAACCGTTCGACGATGCGGCCCTTCAACAAATGCTCTTTGACCACTTCTTCCGCATCGGCGGGTTTCACGCCTTGGTAAAACACACCCTCGGGATACACCACCATGACTGGTCCCACCGCGCAAGGTCCGAGACATCCGGTCTCGATGACGCTGACCTCGTCCGCCAAGCCTTCCTTCTGAAGCGCCGTCTGGATGGCCGCGCTGACTTCGAGCGCACCCGAAGCCACGCATCCCGCGCCGGCGCACACCAGAATGTGCGATCGTTTCTTGCCCATGCTGTCCAACTCCTTCTTCATTGGCGCCCGGTTCCTCGAACCGGCGCGCTTCCGTTGTCCAAGCGCCTACTGCGCCAACCGTTACCTCGAAATCAGATAATCCACGACAGGATTGCCCGTCAGGATGTGTTCCTGCACGATTCGATGAACCTTGTTGCGATCCAGTTTGCCGTAGCGAAACGTCTGGCCGAACTTGTCGGTCAGCGTGAACATGGGTTCACGGTCGCACAGACCCGCGCAGCCCGATTGCCGCAGCGTCACGTTGTCGGCATTGGCTGTGTCCAATTCGTCCATCAGGCACGACATGACGTCACGTGCGCCGGCCGCGATGCCGCAGGTGCCCATGTGCACGGTAATCTGAATTTCCTTCGGACCGCTTCTCAGATCCACCTCGGCCTTGGCCTTGTCGCGAATGGCCTTGAGATCCGCGGGACTCGCTATTTTCTTCGACATGGTTGTTCTCCTTATTGATTCGCCCGCGGCCTACTTCGCCGCCGCCATGGCTGGTTCCCTATATTGATCGAGGATAGCCTGAATCTTGGCCGGTTTTACCCGTTGATGGACTTCCTCGTCTATCATGATCGCGGGGGCCAGTCCGCATGCGCCGAAGCACCGCGCCACATCGAGCGAAAACGTCCGATCCTCGGTCGTCCCGCCGACGTCAATGTTCAGTTTGTGCTTGATCGCGTCGAGCACCTGCTTGCCGCCGCGCACATAGCACGCCGTTCCCAGGCACACGCGGATCATGTGCTTGCCCCGCGGCACCGTCGAGAAGAACGAATAAAACCCGACGACGCCCGCCACCTCGCTGTACGACTTGTTCAGTCCCAAGCTGATTTTTTTCAGCGCCTCTTCCGGCAGATAGCCGAAGATGCCCTGCGCGATCTGCAAGACCGGGATCAGCGCCCCGGGCTTGTCGCGGTACTCGGCAATAACTTCGTCGAGCCGGACGAGGAGTTCATCCAACGACGCCTCTTCGCCGCACGTGCAACATCCCTTCTGTTCCGTCATTTCCTTCTTCCTTTCTTGTTTGGCCACTGCCAATCGCCTCTCCAAAAACGGCGTACTTCTATCTTCAGCACCACACGCCACTGACTATGGGCTGTTTTCCTCATGCCGAACTCCCGATGGCCGCGAGCCCGCAACGAATCTTTTCCGAAACCCTCCGCGCGATGGCCAAGCCGCAACGTTCGTTCGCGCCAAATTCCTTGGCGATATCCGATACACGCACCGTGCATTCGCCATTGACCGTGCTGAACCGACACCAGAGATCCAGGTGGGGATTTGTGCAGACCACCGAAGACAACGTGGCGGCCAGATCGCCCAACGGCTTTCGATCAATGTCCTTCAGGCGCATCGTGACCCGGACGGCCACGCCGCCCAATGGCGACTTTTCGATGACAAGCGAGCCGCCGGCCTGTTCCGCCGCCGCGCGAAAAAGACTGAGCCCAAGCCCTGTCCGCTTTCCTTCCTTGGTGGTGAAGAACGGATCAAGCGCATTCTCCGGCGCCACCGGCAAGCCGGTTCCGTTGTCTTCGACAAGAATTTCGATTCGATCCTCCTGCGGTCGTTCCGTAATTGTCACGGCGATGACCGACGCATCGGCCCGAATGGCGTTTTCGATCAAATCGAGGATGTGCAGCGACAATTCATACACGGACGCCGCCCTCCCGCCCCGTAATGCGCCGTCCGCTTTCTCCGCGAAACGCTCGCATCAACTCGTCGAACGTGGCCTGGTTCAGCGTGAAAAACGTGCGGCACGATCCGATATCGCCCAAGAAATGGCTGTCCGACGAGGACACCATGGGCAAACCCAGCGATTCGAATTCGGACTCGCGCCCGTTGTCCATGCCCGCCGCCGATATTTCGATTCCGTCGAAGCCGGCATCCGCCGGAAACAGGCCGAGTTGGCTGATTACCGAATGGGAAGGACGATCCACATGGGAAGCGACCGCCAATCCCCTGTTGCGCCGGATAAGCGCAATGGCATCGCTCAATGGAAACCCGGACGCCATGAACAACATGCGGCCGTCCACATCCAGCATCCGGCCCGCCGCGTCCATCACGATTTGCCGTCCGTACATTTTCGTCACGTCTCGAACGGCGGGAAGCGTCTCGCGCACTTCCCCGCCGGCCGCCTCCGCTGAGGCCGCATCGGGAAACAAGCCCAATACATGCGCCTCTTCCGCCGTCGTGATTTCCATGCCGGCAATCACCGAAAGCGCATCCCCGGCGGCCGCCTGAACCGCCGCCGCGTTGCCCGCGCTGTTGTGATCGCAGATCGCTATCATGTCCAAACCCTGTTTCAACGCCGCCGCCACAATGGCGGGCGGCGTCATCTCGTCATCCGCACACGCCGACAGCGCCGTGTGTATATGCAAGTCCGCCGTGAAGCGTCTCACTGCCGCGCATCCTTTACCGTCCGCCGGCGCACGACTCCTCATGCGTGCCGCGCAAGCCCAACGCATACAGACGTCCCGCCACATCGAACGCACACTCCGGCGTCGCGAACAACGCAATCCCTTCCTTCACCGCCATCGTGCGGACATCCTCGCCCGGACGCCGTCCCGCCGGAAAAATGACCGCCGACAATTCGGCATGAACCGCCACCGCGATGACGTTCATGTGAACTTGGATCGTAATCAACACCCCGCCCCGCGGCGCATGCGCCAGCACATCGCTGAGCAGATCCGATGAATAGCCCCCCGCCACAACCAACGGCTTGTCCAGCGAGACCTCCGGCGTCAGACATTCCAGTCCCAATGCGTCCGCCATCTCTTTCAGGTTCATGCCCTGATTCTCCTTGAAACCGCTGCTTCGCAGGCTGCCAGCGACCTCTCGAAACGAGCTGTTAAAATTTTCACAAACTATTTAGAGCAAGCGCCATGCCAAAATACAGCCCTCCATCTATCTGGATAAAATACGGTAATAAAAGAGTTTACAAGAGGGGACGCCATGGCTTTTTATCGCAACCCATGTGCATAAATCTCCCATGTGTAATTTATGCACAAAATCGCGCACAATAGATGGAAACCGCCTACCGGGCCAAAGAAGCAATAAACGAGGCAATACCGCTCAAATAATTAGCACTGAACATACCGTCGTTGTGATCGCCTCTGATTTCGAGGAAGCGTTTCGGTTCGCGCGCGCGATCAAATAGGGCACGCCCATGGGCAAAGGGAATCAACGAATCGTTGGGGCTATGCACCACAAGCAGCGGGCATGATATGCGCGCGAGTTTGGCGATCGTATTGAAACGGTCGCGGATGAACGGCTTGACATACAGGAAGGGCAGCATTTCCTGGGCAACGTCCGGCAGTGAAGTGAACGTGCTTTGCAAAATCAGGGCGGCGGGCGTGATTTCGGTGGCGAGTTGCGCGGCCACGCCCCCGCCGATGCTGTGGCCGATAAGGACAATGTTCCGGGGAGGAATCTTGCGGGCCTCCGTGAGCCATCGCCATGCGGCGCGTCCATCCTCGTACAGGCGCGATTCGGACGGGCGGCCCGTGCTGCGTCCGTAACCGCCGTAATCGAAGAGGAGAATGGCAAAGCCCGCGTTATGGAACATAACGCCCGCGTCGAGCCAATCGGACAGCGTGCCGCCGTTGCCGCGGCAGAACAACACGGTGTACTGGGCGTTGTCGCAAGGGAAAAACCACGCATTCGTGATCTTGCCGCCGGAAACGGGCAGATACAGATCCTCGTGGATGAGCCGGTAAGGCGCCTGATCCGGCGTTCGGTATATTTCGCGCGACACGGGAAAGACAAGCCGGCGTTGCGCGAAGAACAGCAGGGCCATGAATCCCGCAAGGGAAAGAACGGCAATCGTAATCATGCTTGCGAACATGTGTTTGGCCACATCGCGCTTCGGGTTGCGAGCGACGTTTTCATCCTTCATCCTTCACCCTTTTTCACGGAGTCGCACTCATCTCGAAGCGTAGCGTTCCGCCTTCGGCGATTTCATCGTGCGTGAAATAGAGGCGGTCGAGCGGTTTATCGTTCAGCGTGACTTTCTTGACGTACATGTTTCTGGGCCCGTAATGGTCCGCGACAATCGTTAGCGACTTGCCGTCAATCCGAACTTCCGCCTTTTTGAATAACGGCGCGCCGAGCTCGTAGCGCGTCGTGCCGGCGCGCGGATAGAAACCGAGCGCGCTAAACGTGTGCCACGACGACAAGGTTCCACCGTCGTCGTTGCCGTCGAGACCAATGTAGTCGTCGCTGTGTTTCGTGTCCAAAATCCAGCGAACCCATTTTTGGGTGAGGTCGGGACGTCCCGCGGCATTGAACAGGTACGGCGCGTGGATGTACGGTTCGTTGCCATGCCAGTAATAGGCGCTCGGCAACTCGCCGATGCCCGCGCGCGATCGTTCAAAATAGGTTTCGAGTTCCTGGACAAAGGTCTCGCGGCTGGGGAACAACGCCATCAGGCCTTCCGGATCGAAGGGCACGAACCAGCGCCATTGCTCGCCGCTGCCCTCGCAGTAGGCACGCGTGTACCGGCCCTTGAAATCAACATAACTCAGGATATGGTGATTGCGTTCCTTCGGGAAAGCGCCTCCCGAATCTTTTCCCTCGAAATAGAGCGTGGCCGGGTTCCATGTATTGCGATAGTTGCGTGATCGTTTATTGAAGAGTTCCGCGTCTTCCTTGTATCCCAGCGCTTCGGCCAAGAGCGAGATGCCATAATCCTCATAGGCGTATTCGAGCGTGGCCGCCACGCAGTCGCCGGTCTTGTCCGACGGGCAATAACCCAGGCGCAGATACCATTCCAGGCCGTGGCGTCCCGCAAAGCGGGATCCTTCCGGCGGTCCCGTCAATGCCACCTGGCGCATGCTCTGGTAGGCGGCTTCGACGTCGAAACCGCGAATGCCCTTGAGGTAGGCCTCCGTGACGGCGATGTCGGCGGGCGTGCCGAGCATGCAGTTCGTGTAGCCGCGGCCCGAAGGCCATCGCGGCAGGGCGCCGCCTTTCTTCGCCATGTCCACGAGCGAGATCATCATGTCGCGCGCGTCGGCGCGCGCGATCAGGTTGTAGAGCGGATGAACCGTACGCCACGTGTCCCACAGCGAGAAATCGGTGTAATACGTAAATCCTTCCGCCTTGTGGACCGCGTTGTCGAAACCAAGGTAGTCGCCGTTTACATCGCTGAAGGTGGTCGGCATGAGAAACGCGTGATACAGGTTCGTATAAAATATTCGCTGTTGCTTCTTCGATCCGCCTTCGACACGGATGGTGGCAAGCCGCTTTTCCCATGCGTCCTTGGCCTCATCCACAATTCGATCGAAGGTCCTGCCGGCGACTTCGGCTTCAAGATTCTGCCGCGCGTTTTCGATGCTCACATGGGAGAGCGCCAGCCGCACTTCGACGGTCTTGGCATTGAAACCCAAGTCCGCGCCGATATCCTTCCCCGCCGCGCCATCCGCGCCTGGCGCCGGCCGTCCCTCTTTCCATGTGCCGTAGGTCGCGAACGGTTCGCTGAAACGCGCGGCAAAGTACACATCGAGTCCGCCATACCGGCCCGAAAACGAGCCGAATATCCTCACGGAACCCTCGATGGCTTGTTCGGACGGTTTGATCAGGACCACGCCGTCCTCGCAGCGTTGTTTGCCGATGCCGCTTGTGATGTCAATGAGCAAATGCGGCCGTTCCGGCTTCCGAAACGTGTAGCGGTGCACGCCCACGCGCGGCGTTGCTGTCAATTCGACTAGAACGTCATCCTTGGGCAGCCGGACGGCATAGTAGCCTGGAAAGCCCGTTTCCTCGCGGTGCGAAAATTTGGCATAACGCCTGTCTTTCGCATGGAGCCTTTGCGCACGCGATTCAACGGCGGGCAAGATGCGGAATACGCCCCCCTCCTGCGCGTCCGCGCCGACCAGCCGCGTGTGGCTGAATCCGAGGATCTTGTTGTCGCCGTAGAAGTAGCCCGACCGGTTCAACCCGTTCCAGTTGAACCAGGTCGAAGCGGTGTCCGGCGCGAGGCGCACCATACCGAAAGGCGTCGTCGCCGCGGGCGTGTCATGCGCGCACAGAAACGGATATCCCCCCGTCGCCGCGAACACGTTGACCATCGAACCGAGTTCCCCGGGCGCCACACCCGTCTTCAAATTACCCGGTGCGCGCAGGACGATGCTGTAATAATGGCCGATAAACCCAAGCGACACGAGCACCGGTAACGCAGCCAACACGATCAAAACGCACGCAATCCACCCAAGGCGGCTCCGCCGCAATGGCCCAATCACAGGTGTGATTTTTTTGTCCGCCCTTTCTGCGCTCCCAGCACAGAAGTTACGGGCAAAGAAACGAACAACGCGCCTCATACGTTCACCATTCCATCTTGGGGTTCGGGAAGGAAAAGCGATTGAGGTCGCGGCCCATGCCCGTTTCTTTCAATGTAATCCGGACGGAAATCAATCATCGTATAATCCTCAGCGGTATTTCTGGGCGCCGGCGGGAACCCACCACTCACGCGAATCCAAGCCGAATTTGTAAATGTTCACGTTCTGGAATCGCTTGTGGACCGCGTCCAACTCCTGAAGGCAGAAGAGGAACGTATAGGGTTGCTCGTCGTACAGAATCGCCTGAAATCGGTGATACATTTTGAATCGGGTCGGCTCATCGAATTCAAGCCGCGCTTCTTCCATAATCCGGTCCGCTTCCGCATTGACGAAGCCCACGAAATTGGATCCGTTTTCCGCCTGTGAACTGTGCCACACCTGATAGGGATCCTGTTCAATGGGCGGAATGGACCAGCCGAGAATAACGCTGTCGAAATTGCGCCCGTCCACGCTTTGCAGGAAGGTGGCCCATTCGAGCGGCCGGATCTTCATGGCGATGTTCGCCCGTTTCAATTCCTCTTGGAATACCGTGGCGACTTGTTCCGCTTCCGGCGACGACGCCCGAATCAACATTTCAAATCGGAACGGCACGCCGTCTTTCATACGGACGCCGTCTTTTTCGGAATAGATCCAGCCCGCCGCGTCGAGCATCTGTTTCGCCTTCGCGGGATCGAAGGGCAGCGGCTGTATCGAGGGGTCGTATTCGGGGCTTTCGACGAAGGCCTCGCCGGTGACTTCCTTGCCCAGCCCATAATAGATGGTGTCAAGAATGAGCCGGCGATCCAGCAGCATTGTCAGCGCCTGCCGCACCCGCTTGTCCTGAAACAAAGGCCTGCGCAAATTCCATCCCACATAATTGTACATCGGCGCGGAATATTTGCAGGTGGCGAATTTCGCCTGGAATTCGGGTTTCAACGCACGGTTCACGTACAACTCCGGCGTAAGCGTCATCGTGTCCAGTTCCTGGCGATCGAGCACTTGGAACGCCGCAGTCGCATCGGTAATGATCTTGTAGACATATTTCAGAATATGCGGCTTTTCCTGCCAATACGTTTCATTGCGGGCAAGAACGATTTGCAGGCCCGTCTCCCATTTCTCGAAAACATACGGGCCGGAACCGACGGGTTTTCGATTGTTCGGATGCGAATTGAAATCGCCTTCCGCATAGACATGCCGGGGAATGATGCGCAAGCCGCCCAGCATGGTAAGGTGTTTGAAATAGGGTTTCTTGCACACAAACCGAATGGCGTGTTCGTCAAGGATTTCGCAGGAGGTTACATCCTGGTAATAATTGCGCAAGGCCGCCGCATCCGTCGTCGGATCCATGAGTTTGTCGAAGGTAAACTTGACGTCGTGGGCGGTCAAGGGTTGTCCGTCGGAAAAAACGACTCCCTTGCGCAAACGGAACGTATACGTCAAGTGGTCCGGCGCGATGTCCCACGATTCGGCGAGGCTAGGCTTGATAGCCAGCGTGGCGTTATCACGTTCGATCAGCGAATCGAAAATAAACGACATGATCCCCGAAGCATACGCGTCCGAAGATGTCAGCGGATTGAGATGCGCCGGTTCGTTGGAAAGGCGCTGCACGAGCCAGTCGCCATCCACGGGCGATCCGATCTCTTGGGGAATGGCCGTTGTTTGCGGATCGGGCGGAGACGTAGCCTGCGGCGATGTCCCCCCACAAGCCGACAACAAAAACCCCGACAATACCACAAGAAAACAGAAAACGGCATCTCGTTTCATCGCTGTTCGGCTCCGTGTTTATTCTTTGGGCGGAAGTCGGCCGCCTCATTGGCGGCCACCCTATCAAATTCAAAATGCAAAAGGAAGAATTTGCAAAAAAGCGATTATACTCAGGATGTTCGGAATGTCAATGATCAAACGCAATCTTGAAAGCGATTTTTGGAAGCACATGCCGCTTGTCGTTCGCAACCGCCCCATGGGCTTTGTGTTATGATTCGCGCAATCGGGAGGTGATGTTTATGAAGCGCATAATTCAGGTGGGTGTCGGCGGCATGGGAACGTGCTGGACGGACCGGATAGCCGAATCGGACGAGTGGGAAGCGGCCGCCTATGTTGACACGAATCCGGCCCATTTGAAGGCGGCGGCCGCGCGGCACGGCCTGCCGAAATCGCGATGTTTTGCAACGGTCGGGGAAGCATTGCGCCGCGTCAAGGCCGATGCGTTGCTGGATGTCGCGCCGCAACAATTCCGGCGCGGCGTGTGCGAAACGGCCATCGGGGCGGGGCTTCACGTCATGTCGGAAAAGCCGCTGGCCGACAATCTCAAAAACGCGAAGGCCATCGTGGCCTGCGCGGCGAAACACAAGCGGATCTACATGGTGGCCCAGAATTACCGTTATCAACCCGTCGTGCAGACCATGAAACGATGGGTTTCGGAAGGGCGCCTCGGCGCCGTGGGATACGCGGGCGTCAATTTCCACAAGGGCCCGCATTTCGGCGGATTCCGTGAAGAAATGGCCTATCCACTCGTGCTCGACATGTCCATCCATCACGTGGACATGATGCGGTGCATTTTCGATGCGGACGTGACCAGCGTATCCGCGGCAAGCACCAACGCGCCGTGGAACTGGAACAAGGGCGATGCGACGATCATGGCGCAACTCGAATTGTCCAACGGCATCGCCGTGAATTATTTCGGAAGTTGGGTCTCGACCGGCTGGGAAACCCCATGGAACGCACATTGGCGCATCGAGGGCTCCAAGGGTGTGCTGTTGTGCGAAAACGACAAATTGGCCTTCTCGGCGACGCCGGACCGAAAGCGTGCGATACGGCTTGTGCCATGTCCGCGCGTTCATCAGGCCCGTCTGCTTGAATTATTCGGACGCGCCATCGAAACCGGCGAGGAGCCGGAAACCAGCGGCCGGCGCAATCTGAACAGTCTGGCGACAACCTACGCGATCGTGCGCGCGGCGGAAGCCGGACGGCGCATACACCTGAGCGAGATGCTGCGCTGATGGGTGAGTTTGCCTTCGAGGGAAACCGGTATTCGCTGCTGCGCCTGTTCGGCGTGGCGGTGTTTTTCATTGTTATTGCGCCCGTTTTCTGGCGTCAAACCCAGCTCCATCCCGACGCGATTGGCGCCGCCTATGAAAACGCCGACTTGTACCAGTCCATTTATCCGTCGTTTCATTACGGATTCAGCCGCATTCGGGCCGGCCAGCTTCCGCTGTGGAACGCGAAAGAATTGTGCGGCACGCCGTTTCTGGCCCAGCCGTCCACCGCCCTTTTCCAGCCCATCAACGTCGTTTTTCTGTTTCTTCCCACCGAACAAGCCATGGCCGTTCACGCGTATTTGTGCCTTGCGATGATGGGCATCGGATTTGTCGCGTTCGCCCGCGCGCTCGATCTCGGTTATACGGCCGCCCTGATTGGGGGAATCCTCTATGCGTTTTGTGGCGCTTCGGCGGCTGCGGCGTCCCGGCCGGCAATCGCGGCGGCGCTGGCATGGACTCCGTGCCTGTTCTGGGGAATGCGCGAAGCCATGCGGCAAACACGTTTCGGTTGTGCGGTTCCGGCCGGACTGGCGGGCGCGGCGCTGATGTTGTGCGGTACGCCCGCCGTCTCCCTCCACATGTTGCTTGCCGCACTCACCTATGGCCTCTTCCTGGGTTTTTATGCACCAGATGCCGCGCATGGACCGGACATGCGCGAGCGTTTCGAGCGGTTGCTCATCATAACCGTGATCGCAGTGGCCGTTTCAGCTGTGCAGTGGGTCCCAACCCTTGCATGGTTACTTCTCTTGGATCGTCCATGGGATGCCCTTTGGGCGGTGGAATTGCCCGCCCAGGCGCCCATGTCGTTCCATGAACTCGTTGCGCAGGCAATCGTTCCGCAGGCAGGCGCTTTGCCGCATCTGGTCTATATGGGCGCGGCTCCGTTGGCGGCAATTCCGCTGGCGTTCATTCACCATGCGTCCCGGCGCGACGCCTTTTTCTTCGCGCCGGCTGCCGCCGCACTCCTGGCTCTTGCGGTTATCGGCCCCGAACGGTTTCCGGCATCCTTTCCCCATGCATGCGCCGCGTTTCCCGCGTCTTTTCTGCTGGCGGCGCTCGCGGCGATCGGATTTGACCGGCTACTGTTGACGCGCCGCGGGACCCATGCATTGCGCCTCCGCCATGCGGCTGTAATCCTCTTCGTGGTTACCGCCGTACTGTTTTATGTTTCACCATTGGAAACACGCGGCCGACTGGCTGTGTTGCTGGGCATTGCGCTACCCGTTGTGCTGTTTCGCTGGAAATGGGTTTCCATCGCAGCCGGCCTGGCGCTTGCCACGGCTTTTCTTGCGGATTTGTCCACCGCCAACAAGAATCTTTATGCCCACCCCTTCTCCGATGCGCCGGCTTGCTATCAGCGCCATGGCCGCACGCTTCGCCTCGTCGAGGAACAAACTTTGGGCGCCCGCATGCTGACCGCGGCGCCACCGGTTCATTTTGGACTGCCCTTGCGGCTTGGCATGATTCGCGCAGGTCTCTACGAAGCGGGCGGACTCGCTCCGCTCACGCGCGATCAGGCCATTTGGTGGAGGCGGCTGGGAACCGGCGATGCGGCCAAGGCGGAGGCCGTTCGCCCAAAAGCCATTTTGGCGCCCGAAGCGGAACTGCCGGGGCTGCTGAACGCCATGGCCGTGCGCGCCATTGTTGTCGCGCCGGAAAGTCCGCTTGCGGACGGTCGTTTCACGCGCGGCGGCCTGCAACTGTCATCCATGCACACCGACGATGGCGCCATCTTGTTCCGAAACAATACCGCATGGCCACGTGCCCTATGGGTTCCGACATGGCGGATTGCGGAGGGCGCCGCCGCCGCGGCCAACCTGCTGGGCATGGCGGATTTCGATGGTCTTCGCGAATGTACGATCGATCGGGACAGTCCGGGATTCGACACGCTCGCGGCAATCGTTCCCGGTCCGCGCGATCCGGCCGGCACACCCTTGCCGAATCTCCCGGAAGGTCTGTCGTGCTCAGTCGAAGACCACGGCGCCGAACACGTAATCGTGCGCACCCGTTCACCGCAGCCCGGCATTGTGGTGCTGGCGGACACTTATGATCCCGGATGGAAGGCCACGATGGACGGAACGCCGTGCCCGATTTTGCGAGCCAACGGACTTTTCCGCGGGGTTGCGGCGCCCGCCGGATCGCATGAAATCGTGTTCTCGTACCGGCCATGGCCGTTCTTTACGGGCGCGGCCCTTTCTCTTGGCGCTTTGGGACTATTGGCACTCCTTGGAACCGTTATCTACCTCCGCGGCTGACGAGCCCTAAACACCGCCAACGCCCCATTTCCACGCAGGACGGCAAGCGACGGGATTCGATTTTTTGCCGGAGCGGCGCTCAAGCCTGTAATATACTGCCATGTTTACCCACTTTTTCATTGCGCTGATGCTGGCATCGGGCACGGATAACTTGCCGACGGGGAGCACCGTCATGGATATTGTACCCTTCGGGGAAATGCTGCGGGAAAAGGAAGGTTGCACGATCATCTGGGAGGATCCCCGCGAATTGCACCGCGTCGTGGTGGAATTCGAGGCGCCGCCGGATACGGACTTGCTTGCCCTTCACTATTGGCAAAGTTCATGGCCGCATCGGGAAATTCCGCGCAATGCGCCTTCCGGCGCCGGACAATCCGGCTGGTTCGATGTCGGCGACTGGTACAAAGGCCAATGGCGGACGGCCGACGCAAACGTTACGATTGAAGAGACCCGGGCCACATTCACCTTCAATCCGGTCAATCGCCTTGAATTCCCGGAATTGAAAACCTGCGATGCGCCTTACCGCACGACGCTGAAATTACGAATTCCCCGGCAAAACGGCCTCCCCGGCATCGTGAAAATAGAGGCATACACCGACACGATCTGGCGGCCCTTGGAGTTCGTCGTGGAAACGTCCGATGGGCGGCCCCTGATCGGCCATTTTGAAATTTTCAACGGTGGCATGACCATGTTCGACGGACACCGGGGCTGCCTGCAATATGCGGAAACACAGCACCATGGATCCTTCGACGAGACCATCGCGACATGGCGCAACGACAAGGACACTTTTTCGTTCGCTCCGAACGATCTCGTCAAATGGGGACATATTTTTTTGCCGGATTTCGGCGTCCTTGTGCGCCGGGCGGACGTGGATATCACCTACGAAAAGGCCGCCCGCGATTGCATGAATGCCGGTAAAGACATCTATTCCCGTGTCTTCGACATGCCGGAGCAGACTTTCCCCAACGCATGGGGCGACATGCCGGAAAAGGGACGGCATTATATCCCGCTAAGTTTCGAGGGCACGCGGCAACACTTCGGTCTAGACGGCGCATGCAATGTGTTCCGCAATCGGAACTGGATCAGGCGTCTGGCCGGTCGCGACACGGACCGCTGCGATTGGCGGGGCGATGAAATATGGTGTGAATTTGGATTGCCTCCCGAAGCCATGAAGGATCGCACGCTGGTGGATGGCTGCCTGCCCATGACCATAACCTCATGGGAACTGAACGGCGTCCGTTATACCCAGACCGCCTTTGCCGCACCCATCGCAGGAATACCCGGGGATGGGGAACGCGTCCTGGCGGACGATCCCATTGCGTTGTATGTCCGCTTCGCCATGGAACCGGTCGCAAACGTTCCGGCGCGCGCCCGTTTGCGGATCGCATCCTCGGATGGCGGCGGAACGGAATCCCTGGAACTGGACGGTCCCGCGATCGTGGCCGGCAAACAGTTGCGGATCCTCGTGTCCAATACGAAGGGCTTGTCGGGAAATGGCCCTGTCGTTCATTATGAGGCGAACATTGCGCCCGGCGGCCCCTCGCGCGTGCTCGACATGGCGATTCCCTTCGTCACGCTGCGCAAAAACGATCCGGAAACGGATCGGCTCCTCCCCGTCCGTTTCGATACAATGTTCGACGCAACCCGTTCGTATTGGAGGAAGCGCATCGAAGCGGGCGCCCGGATTCGCACACCGGAACCGATGATCAACGAATTCTACGACGCGCACCTGCCCCATCTGCTCATCAACACCGAGCGGGAAGTAACCGGCAGCCTGCGTTATATGGCCAAAGTCGGCACGTTCAGCTACGGCGTCTATGCAAACGAGGCCTGCATGATGATCACCGATCTCGACCGGCGCGGGTTTCACCAACGCGCGGAAGAGGCCATCGAAACGTGGCTCCATTACCAGGGGAAACGGCCGTTGCCGGGCGACTATCTGGATGCCGAAGGCGTGTTTTACAGCGCGGGCGGCTATGAGGACGACAACGGCTACAACCAGCATCACGGCTGGGTGCTCTGGTGCATCGGCGAACATTACTGGTATACGCGCGACGCGGCATGGATTGAAAGGACCAAACCAAACATCCTGAAAGCATGCGACTGGATCGCGCGCGAGCGGGCGCGAACCATCGAGTGGGCGGCGCGCAGGCCCCTGCGGGCCATCGAACGCGGACTGCTGCCCCCCGGATCGCTCGAAGACATCGCCGACTGGCGGTGCTGGTTGTCGAACAATGTCTATGCGTGGTGGGGCATGGACAACGCCGCGCGCGCATTGAAGGCGGCGGGATATGCGGAGGGCGAATCTCTGCTGGGCGAGGCCGAAAAGTACCGGAAGGACATCCTCGCCGCCTTCACGGAAGCCATGCGCCGCTCGCCGGTCGTGCGCTTGCGCAACGGCCGCTGGATTCCGCAAATTCCCAGCGAGGCGCACCGGCGCGGGCGTTCGTTCGGCTGGATCACGCAGACGCTCGAAGGATCGATCCATCTGGTTCGATGCGGCTTGATCGAGCCGAAGGAACGGATGTCGGATTGGATTATCCAGGATTATGAAGACAATCTATACCTTTCGGAACAGTTCGGATACAGTTTGACGGGCGACGATTTCGACCGGCACTGGTTCAGCCGCGGCGGCATTTCCCAGCAGGCCAACCTTTTGTGCAATCCGATCCCTTACCTCCTGCGCGATGAAATCCCGCATTTTCTGCGCGCCTACTTCAACGCCTTCGCCGTCAGTTATTTCCCCGACACGCGGATGATGACCGAACACGCCCTGCCGAACATGGGCGACTTCCGCGGCGACCATTACAAGACCTCGGATGAGGCCAATTCGACCTATTGGCTTCGGATGATGTTCATCCATGAACGCGGAGACGACCTCTGGATCGGCGCGGCCATCCCGCGTTACTGGCTCGCCGACGGACAGCGCATCGGCATCGAAAACGCCGCGACCCATTTCGGCCCCATGTCCGCGACCATCGAATCACAAGCCGCCGCCGGACGAATCACCCTGCGTCTCGATCCGCCCCGGCGCAATCCGCCCAAACGCATCATCGCGCGTTTCCGCCATCCCGAAGGCAAACGGATGACGCGATGCGAAGTCAACGGGACCCCCTGCATGGAATACGATCCCGAAAACGAATACGCTGTCCTGCCGGCTTTTTCAGGACCGATGAACATTGTTGCATATTATTGACATCGAATAGTTTCTTGTGTTTCTTGAGAGTACCGATTTCTTGCATGTATTCATCTGTTCTGAACGCGCATGGAAATAGTTTACTGGTACGGAACGTAGGACAGACTGTCCTGTCTGTATTTTCCGAAGCCACGCCATGCCCGTGGACGGACAGGCTGGACAGCCTGTCCCACACATTCGCTTTTATTTCAGCTCCTGTTGGGACTCTGCAATCAATGCTTCAATACGATTCGTAATCCGTTCAACCGGGAAAATGACATTTTTCGGGCAATTGCAATCTGTAATAAGGTTTGAGAATTCGCTACTCTCATGTTGTGTTTCATTTCGACCGAAATGGCACAAGGAAACCCGGCTTTTTCGCCTTTTTCAGCAGGCAACGTTGCCTGTCTCCCCCAATTCTGGAATAATTCCGATTCCATGTGGTTATGTATAGTCAAACGAAAGCCAATTGCCTAAGCGGTATCGAGGAAACCAATGAGCCGATTTTCCGTCATTGTCTTGTCGTTGTTGGTGGGCGCCGCGGGGTTTGCGGCTGACGCGCCCCGGTTTCGGGGACCAAACGGCGACGGCAAATTCAACGAACAAGGCCTTCTAAAATCATGGCCGAAAGAAGGCCCTCCCGTGGCCTGGATCGCGAAAGGACTCGGCCAGGGCTATTCGTCGGCTTCCGTGGCCGAAGGGCGCATCTTTGTTGCCGGCATGACGGCGGACGATCAGATCGGCCATATCCACATCCTGGACATGCAGGGGCGGCTCATCGGCAGCATTCCGTATGGAAAGGAAACCGTCAATGACGCGGCCTCCGGCGCGCGATCCACGCCGACGATTGACGGAAACCGTCTCTATATCCTGTCGGGACTGGGCGTTGTCTATTGCATGGATCTCGATGCCCGTTCCGTTAGGTGGAGTGTGAACATCCTCGAACGCTTTCATGCCGAAAACATCGAATGGCGCCTTTCCGAATCGCTGCTCGTGGACGGCGACCGCGTGATTTGCACCCCGGGCGGCAAGGAGGGCGGAATCGCCGCTTTGAACAAAATGACGGGCGACACCGTATGGGCGGCCAAGGGGATTGACGATAATGCGGCGTATGTTTCACCGGTTGTCGCCATGCACAACGGCCGCCGGATTTTGTTGACCGAAACCGCGCGGCAAGTGGTCGGCGTTGACGCCGATTCCGGCGCCTTGCTGTGGAAACACGAGCATCTGACGAAGTACGACATCCATGCCTGTGCGCCCATTTACGACAAGGGCCTCGTGTACTATACCGCCGGTTACGATTCGGGCGGCGGCGCATTGGAACTATCTCCGGACGGCTCAACGGTGACACAGAAATGGACGGACAAGGTCCTCGATTGCCAACATCATGGCGTTGTCCTTGTGGACGGCTATCTGTATGGAGGACGTCACCGTGGGCAGTTCGTCTGCCTGGAAATGGCTACCGGCACGCTGATGTGGAAAGCCCCGGAAATCCGGCAGGCCGTGACTGTCTATGCCGACGGCATGCTGTATTTGTACGAGGGGCCCCAAGAGGGCGTTGTCAGTCTGGTAAAACCGGATCCGGCCGGTTTCCAACGCACCGGTCAGTTCAAGGTCACGGAAGGAACGGAAAATCATTGGGCGCATCCCGCCCTTGCGAATGGATTGTTGCTCATTCGCCATGGCGATGCGCTTATCGCGTATAATGTCAAGGAGAATTGAGAACCGCGAGCCATCCATGAAAAGAACCTTGCAAAAGCAGAACGCCGTCCCCGCGGCCGGCTTCACGTTGATCGAACTGCTGGTGGTGATTGCAATCATCGGTATTCTAGCCGCGATTTTGCTGCCGGCCTTGTCGCGTGCGCGCGAAGCGGCGCGGCGCTCCTCCTGCGCGAACAATCTCAAGCAAATGGGCGTCGTGTTCAAGATGTACGCGGGCGAATCCGGCGGATGGTTTCCCCGTGTTCACGGCGACGAACCTTGGGGAAGCCAGGTTCCCAGCGGCTGCGAGGCGGCCGACAAGGCGGCTGAACTTGCGCCGCTTATACAGGCGATCTATCCGGAATGCCTAGCGGATCTCAATGTTTTGATCTGCCCGTCCGATCCCGAATCCGCGTCCGCAAACCCGCTGAAAATCGTGTCGGCCAAACCGGGCCAGGAATGCGCGTACGCCGGCCTGCCGTCGAATGCCGACGCCAGTTATCTTTATTACGGTTTCGTGTTCGACAAGGTGTCCGAAAGCGATCCGGTCATTGACACGGCCGTGTTCGGCGTGGCTCCTTCCGCAAAGGTCTGCGCGCAGATCGCCTATCTCATGTCCTGCATTTCCTTCCAACAGGGATCCTCGTTCCTCCAGGGCCCCCTCGGCGACGAAAATCCCGCCAACGACGGATTGCTGAACAATGACCTCGACGACCCTGTCAAACATAACCTGTTGAAGTTTATAACGACCACGCCCGGAATGCCGCTCGGCAACGGCGAGGGTTCCAAATTATACCGCCTGCGTGAAGGCGTCGAGCGTTTTCTTGTCACGGACATCAACAATCCCGCCGCATCCGCAAGCGCCCAAAGCGAACTGGCGGTCATGTGGGATGTTGTCACGTCGAACTCCTCGGGGCGCGCCCAGTTCAATCACATCCCCGGCGGCGCCAATACCCTCTACATGGACGGACACGTCCAGTTCAACCGTTACCCCGGCGAATTTCCCGCCACGATCGCCTTCGCTCAGGTCGGCTCGTTTTTCTAACGCGGTTTTGATTTTCACGCGCCCTCAAGCGTATCATACGCCCATACGGGAGGGACGGCAGACGCGCGTTCCTCCTTGTCGTTTATTGAGGCATGACACACCGGGTGCAGGCCGTTGAAGGATGTTTCCCTGTTGGAAAGTGGCCTATGAGACGCAACATCGTTCATGCAGGCGCGGGCAGTCTTAGTTATGAGATACGCGAAATTGTGGCCGTGGGCCGCGAGATCCGCAGCCTGGGACAGTCCATTACATGGGAAAATATCGGCGATCCGATCGAAAAGGGCGAGGTGGTGCCGGAATGGATCCGGAATATCATCCATGAACTGGTGGACGAACCGGGTTCGTGGGGATATTGCGACACAGCCGGCGTGCCGGCCACGCGCGAATTTCTGGCGGCGGAAGTCAACAAGCGGCCCGGCGGCGTGCAGATCACGCCTGACGACATCATGTTCTTCAACGGGCTTGGCGACGCGGTCGCAAAGGTGTACGGTTTCCTTCGCCGCGAAGCGCGCGTGCTGGGCCCGTCGCCGGCGTATAGCACCCATTCGAGCGCGGAGGCCGCGCATGCCAACGACAGCCACATCAAATACGAACTGGATCCGATGAACGGCTGGATGCCGGACGTCGAGGACATTCGCAACAAGGTCAAGTACAACGACTCGATCGCGGGCATCCTGCTGCTTTCGCCGGACAATCCGACCGGCGCGGTGTATCCGATCGAGATCCTCGAGGAAATCGCGGCCATCGCGCGCGAATACAAACTCTTCGTGGTTGCGGACGAGATCTATGCCCATATCGTGTACAACGGGTTCACGCGGCTTCATCTGAGCCAGTGGATAGGCGACGTGCCGGCCATCGCGATGCGCGGCATCAGCAAGGAATATCCGTGGCCGGGGTCGCGCTGTGGCTGGATCGAAGTGTTGAACAAGGACAAGGACGAGAATTTCGCGGCCTATGTGAAGAGCCTTCTCGCGGCGAAACGCCTCGAAGTGTCCTCGACCACCTTGCCGCAGATGTCCATTCCGCGCGTGATTGGCGATGCGCGCTATCCGGCGCACCTGGACCGGCGATCGCGCATGTTCGAGGAACGCGCCACGGAGGCCGCCGCCCATTTCGCGGGTTGCGACCAAGTGATTGTGAACAAACCGTGCGGGGCATTTTACATGACGGTGATGTTCAGGGACGGGACGTTGAATCACCGTCAAACGCTGCCCATCGAAAACCCGGTTATCCGACAGCGCATCGAGGCGCTTACCGGAAATGTTTCGCCGGACAAGCGGTTCGTCTATTACCTGATGGGCTCGACCGGCATCGTGGTCGTGCCGTTGACGGGTTTCCAATGCGAGCATGAAGGCTTTCGCGTGACCTTGCTCGAAACGGACGACGCCAAACGCACGTGGGTCTTCAAGACGCTTCGGGATTCGATCGACCGGTACATCGCCAGCGCTGGATGAACATCGGTAAGGTCCGCCGGATCCGCCGCCTCGCCGAAAAGTAGAAAGCCCCCTTCCCTGCCGCTACAATGCCGCGTATGCATTCAGAAGCCATGGGAGAGAATACGGGCGCACGGTGGGCGGGCTTATGTGTGCGCGTCGTGGCGTGGTATCTGCTCGTCCTGATGACACTGTGGGCCATCGGCATCGAGGGCATCTACGGCAGCCCGTTGCCCTTTTATGCCCTTGTCGCGCCCGCTTTTCCATCCGCCATCGTGCCAGCCGTTGTCATGTGGGCGGCCGGTTTCATTCTTTGGCTGGGGTCGGCGCCGGAACCTTCCCGCCGGACACGCGGACTGCTTCTATGGACCATTGCGGCATTGGGCCTTTTTCTGTTGGCATTCGTCCGGTTCCACTTCAACCCCATTTCGTTCAGGGCCTTCTTTTCTTGTCTGGGATGGCATGCGCTGGCGCCGGCGATCTTCCTGGCGGGACTGGCCGCGGCGCGCCTTTCGGCCCATCACTGGCTCTCCGCGGAACCCGAACCGGCGCCGAAAACGATTCGCTGGTTTCTGCTGGGACTCATGATTTTTTCCTTTGCCTTCGCGGGGGCCGTGGCGATGATACGCGACGGCACAACCGGCATTTCGCAGGCGTACGCGCGCCACGGTTACGAGTATGCAAGCGATATCGGCACGACAAGCGGCATCCAAGCGCTGTTCCGCGACTACCTCAAGGTGCGGCCCTATCTCTCGATGCACGCAAAGGTGCATCCGCCCGGCCCCATCGCATTGCTTTGGTTTTTCTCATACGGGATTGGCCAGGAGCCGTTGCCGCTATCGCTGGCGACAATGGCCTTTGGCGTGCTGGCCATTCTGCCGTTGTACGGATGGGTGTCGGATCTCGCGGGACGCCGCACGGCGCTGATCGCCTGCATCCTGTACAGTCTCATGCCCTCGATCGTGCTGTTCACGGCGACGAGCGCCGATATTCTCTTCATGCCTTTCACGCTGACGACGCTCTTTCTCTTTACGCGCGCGATCCAGCGCCGTTCGGTCGTCTACGCCGCGGCGGCCGGCGCGGGATACGCCCTCATGTCGCTGCTGTCGTTTTCGCTGATTGCGGTAGGAGTTTACTTTGCCTTTTACGGACTATGGCAATTGGGGGACAAAGACAAGCGCTTTGCCGTTGTCCAGACCGCCGCGGTCATGTTGGCGGCGTTTCTCGGCCTGCATGCCGCCTTGCGATACGGAACCGGTTTTGATGTCGTCGCCTGTTTTCAGGCGTGCAAAGCGCAGTTCGAGGCGGATCAGATGCACCTCGATCGGCTGACTCCGCGTTTTCCGGCATGGACTTGGCGTTTTCTCAATCCGGCGTGCTGGTTCTATTTCGCGGGAATTCCCGTGTCGCTGTTGTTCCTCGGATTTGCAAGACGCGCGCAATCCGGATCGCCGGGCATGGCCACCGTCATGATCGCGACGCTCCTGGCGCTCAATCTTCTTTACTTGGCGCGGGGCGAAGGCGAACGCAGCGCAATGTACATCCTGCCGTTCGTCGTGTTGCCCGCCGCATGCCGACTTGACGTTATGTGCCGGAAAGCCCGATGCTATGGGCCGTTCTGGGCAACGATACTCTTTCTGGCGTTTCAATGCTGGTTGACGGAGTCGTGGTTCTACACGTTTTGGTGATGACGCATGTGGCGAGGCAAGAAAGTTTCGGTCGTCTTTCCCACCTATAACGAGAAAGATTCGATCCGCGCGGCCATCGAGGAATTCTTCGAGGACGGCCTCGTGGACGAAATCGTGGTGGTCAACAACAACGCGGCGCCCGGCACCGACGAGGAGGTGCGCCAAACCCGCGCCCGGCTTGTTCATGAACCCCGGCAGGGATACGGCCATGCGATTTGGCGCGGTCTGGCGGAAGCAACCGGCGATCTCTTGATCATTTCCGAGCCGGACGGCACCTTTTCGGGACATGACGTCATCAAAATGCTGGCCTATTCCGACGACGTTCCCGTCGTGTTCGGCACGCGCACAAGCCGCGAATTCGTCTGGGAAGGCGCCAACATGGGCTTCTTTCTCAAGTTCGGAAACTGGGCCGTCGGCAAGTTGATGGAATTCCTGTTCAACACGACCATCCTGACCGACGTGGGTTGCTCGATGCGCCTGTTGCGGCGGGAAGCCTACGAACGCATCGCGCCGCAATTTTCGGTCGGCGGCAGCGCCTTCGGCCCGCAGATCATGCTCCTGACCATACTGAACGGCATTCCATTCATTGAAATCGCCGTGAATTACCGCAGGCGCGTGGGCACGTCGTCGGTAACGGGCAACAAACTGCGCGCGGCCCTGCTCGGCTGCGAAATGATTGCGATGATACTGCGGTATCGCATGTTGTCCTGGTTCGGCTGGCGTCCGCCGGCATGCAGCCATGTCTGTTCAGCAAGGGAGGAGCAAACACCATGAAATTCCTGTTGTTGATTCTCGCATCGGTCCTCTGTTTTCTCGCCGCGATCATCGGCGCCGTCCTGTTACTGCTGCTGCACCGCAAGAAAGGTTCTTTCTTCGATTCGGACGGTGTCCGCATCCACTACACCGACGAGGGCCAAGGGGAGCCCGTCATTCTCGTGCATGGCTACGCTGTGACCGCCGATCAGAACTGGCGCATACCCGGCATCGTGCGCGCGCTGTCCAAAAAGTATCGCGTGATTACGATGGACGATCGAGGCCACGGATTGAGCGACAAACCCCGCGACGCCGGCAAATACGGCCTTGAAACCGTCCGGGACGTGATACGGCTTATGGACCATCTGGGCATTGCCAAAGCGCATGTTGCCGGGTATTCGATGGGCGGATTCATCACCCTGAAACTGGCCATGATGTACCCTGAGCGCCTGCTGAGCGCGGTGGTGGGCGGCGCGGGCTGGACGCTTCCCACCGACGAAAACCGCGTATTGCTGGATAAAGTCGTGTCGTCCATGGAAAGCGGCCGGGGCATACGACCGCTCGCCGAATGGCTGCGGCCTGTCGGACACAAGCAGAACCGGCTGCTTGAATGGTTGGTCGTGACGTTCATAAACAACACCAATGACCTGCCCGCACTGGGCGCCACAATGCGCGCGATCGATCAACTCGAAGTCAGCGAGGCGGAACTGCGCGCAAACAAGGTTCCCATTTTGACGATTGTCGGAACCGCGGATCCCCTGCGAAACGGCGTGGACGCCCTAACGGGGGTCCTGGCAAACCACGAAAACCTGTTCATTCAGGGAGGCGATCACATGACAGCCATTCTGGGCCCCCGGTTTCGCAACGGAATGCTGGACTTTTTCGCCAAACATTCCGCTTCCCAATCGAAGCCGGCATAGCCGGCCGCCTACTCCGAAAAATTCGATCGCCGCTCTACTTGTGCTCGTGCTCGTAATCGAAGATCGCGGTTCCGGATATTCGCCCCCAACAACCAAGGACCGAGGGCAGACAGTCATCGGAGACCCGTTTGATCATGTTTTGTTCGACTCACTGGGATTGCAATTACGAGCACGAGCACGGGCACGAGTACGGGCACGAGCACGATAAAATAGAGGTATAGCAATAATAAGTATTAAGGCTACTAATACAAACAGATGCTTTTGAATTGGCGCCTTTATCCATTTGGATCGTGAAGACGGTATAATCGCGAAAAGGATTCCCTTTTCGACAGTATGTGGAGAAATACATGCAACTTTTGCGCGGTCTGTACCAGGTGGGCGGCGACCTGAACGGTATTACTTGGAACGGCGTGGATGCGGGATTCGAGGATGGAAACAGTTATGCCATTTCCACACCCGGGGGCATCGTGATGATTGATTGCGGAAATGGCGACACGCTGCCGCAGATTTTCGACAACATGCGCTATTGGGGATTGGAACCGGACGCGATCCGCGCCTGCTTTCTGACGCATCCGCACTGGGATCACGCGGGCGCGGCCTGCCTGCTGCAAGCACGGGGCGCCACCCTGTATGCGCATCGCAACACCGCCGATGCCGTCCGGGCGGGCGACGAACGCTGCTGCGGATTCCTCTATCACAAAACCTTCACGCCCTGCCCCGTGGATGTGCCGCTCGACGACGGCCAACAGGTATCCGTTTGCGGAATAACGATCGAAGCGATGCACTTGCCCGGCCATTCGCAGGGATGCACCGCGTACTTCTTCACGCATGAAGGCAAGCGCGTTGCGGCCTGCGGCGACGTCATCGGCACCCTGTTGTGCGGCGATTTCGGCTGGAGCGGATCGATCGATTTCGACAAGAAGATCTATACCGAATCGCTTCGCCGTTTTGCGCGGGTGGACACCGACATCATGTTGGCCGGCCACGGACTTTGTTATTTCCATCAACCCCGGCGGCGCGTCGAACAGGCGCTCAACAGCGCGCTCATTCAATGGCGGTAGCGATTCAAGGCGTTGCACACCGGCATGCGGATATGGTTTGATCCTTCGTGATACGGGAGTTCAAGCGGAGTTTTCCACAGTGACGTTGATTTTGTTCGACATAGACGGCACATTGACGGCGACGAACGCCGTGGATGCCAAATGTTACGCCTCGGCCTTCAAAAAGGTGTTCGGCTTCGACCTGCCCAGTACGGACTGGGACGTCTACACGCATTGCACCGACCGCGCGATCATCCATGAAGCGGTGGAAAAACAACGGGGATCCCACGCGGCACAAGCGGAAATAGACTCCTTCGAGCAACAGTTTGTGGCGGATCTTACAGTGGAATTTTCGGTCAATCCGGACGGATTCGCCGAAATTCCCGGCGCGAAACGAATCCTCGAGGCCATTGCGCGGCGCAATGGTTTTTGTGCGGCGCTGGCCACGGGCGGCATGCGCGGTTCGGCCTGTTACAAGTTGTCGCGGATTGGCGTTGACGCGGCGGCCATGCCTGCCGGGTTCTCAAACGATGCACTGACGCGCGAGGACATCGCACGCCATGCGATTGCCCAAGCCGACGGAAACGCCAATGACATCGTGTATGTGGGCGACGGGCCATGGGATGCGCGGACGTCCGCCGCCATGGGAATGCGGTTCATCGGCATTACAGGCGATGCGCCGTCCGATCGCCTGAAAGCGGAGGGCGCTTCGGTATGCCTTGCCGATTTTCTAGATCAGGAGGCCTTTTTCGAGGCGGTGCGGACGGCTGCCGTTCCGCATGGCCGGCGGGAACTTTCAAAATGACCTTTCTTCGTTTTCAGTTCATGTTGCTGCTTTTGGCGGCGCTTGCGGCGTGCAACGTCAAGCCGCCCGCGTCCGTTTCCGCGCCACCCTCCCCTCCAACGACCGAAACCAAGGAACCGCCGCGACCGATTGACATCGGCGACGTTGAAGCCGCGCTCCGCATCATCCCCGCTGTTGCCGCCGAATCGGCGGGGCCGGGAGTGCATGTTGAAGAAATGAAAGATACCCAAGGGCACGTCCTCATGGCATCCGCCAATGTCTCTCCTCCCCGCCCCGCGCAGTTTTGGGTTACGTTCCGGCTGGTGGGCGTTCGGCTCATCGAGCGTGTTCCTGTAGCCGTGCGTGTCAGGATTCTGCGCGACAAACAGCCCATTGCCGAATTCGCGACCTTTTTTGATCCCGGCTGGTACAACAATCCTCACGAACAGCGTTTTGACGTGCTGACCGGCCTTGACTCGGCGCCGTCCACCCTGCTGGTTCATGCCGAGGCGGATCTCATCATGCTGCCGCCGGGAACCGAAACGGCCACAGTGGATCCCGCCACGGTCACGGGCGAACCAGACATGACGGGCGTCGTGATAGGAAGCCCGATGCGGATCAATTTCGGTGCGGGAGCGGCGGCTCCATGAATATCGTGGTCGTGGGCGCACATCCGGACGATGCCGAGGTTTTCGCGGGCGGCGCATGCGTCAAGTGGGCGCGGCTGGGCCATCGTGTGCTGATGGTTTCGCTGACCAACGGCGATGTGGGCCATCACGAAATGGCCGGAGGTCCCCTCGCCATGCGGCGCGCCGCCGAAGCGCATCTCTCCGCGGAACGAGCGGGGGTGCGCAGTCTCGTGCTCGATCATCACGACGGGGAACTTGAACCTACGCTGGCCCTGCGAAAACAGGTTGTTGGAATTCTTCGCGAATTCGAGGCGGATATTGTCCTGACGCATCGTCCCAACGATTACCATCCCGATCACCGCTACACATCGGTCGTCGTGCAGGACGCGGCATTCATGGTTACAGTGCCGCATTTCTGTCCATTGGTTCCCGCATTGGGCAAGAATCCCGTATTTCTCTACCTCATGGATTCATTTCAAAAGCCTGTGCCGTTCCGGCCGGACATCGCCGTTGACGTGTCCGATGCGATGGACACGAAATGGGCCATGCTCGATGCGATGGAATCGCAGATGTACGAATGGCTTCCCTGGCTCGACGGCGCCCTCCAGACTGTGCCCGGCGATGCGGCCGCGCGGCGCGAATGGCTCGAACGCACGTGGACGCCTTTCTTCGAGACCCCGGCCAAACAGGCGCGCAAGGCGCTGGAAAAATGGTACGGCCCCTCGGCGGCCAAGATCCGCTTTGCAGAAATCTTCGAGATTTGCGAATACGGCCATCAGCCTTCCGAACAGGAAATACGCCGTCTGTTTCCGTTTTTTCCGGCGGCAACCGCCCGAAGGCGAAAGGGGTAAGACATGATCTTGGATGGCCAAATCAGGCGGAGGGCATTGGGATTGATCGGAAATGGATTTCGTTTCGCCGTGCATGCCGCGCGTTTTCCGGCGGCGTGTTTCGTTTTGCTGATCGGTTTGGCGGCGGCACAGGAAACCAAGGTCTCCACCATCGAAACCGAAGGCGTGGCCGAGGTCGAAACGATCGCCTCGCAAGTGGAATTCCGCCTGAACGCCGAATTCAAGGCGCCGACCCTCCTCGAAGCCGCCAACAAGGCCCTCGAATTCGAGCCGGCGCTTCGTGAAGCGTTGCAAACCGCCGAACTATCCCCGGTCGAAATGGAGTTTTCAACGCCCGTGCCGGGCGATTTGCGTGAGGCCACCGCCGAACCGGACGCGCGGATTGCGTGCGCATTCGCCCGTCTGCGCTTCCATGCGGCGCCCTTCGTGACAGGCACGGAAGGCCCGCGCGATTTCGCCCGGTTGTGCGACAAACTGGCTTCGATCGCCAAAAATCTCCAAGCCCGTATCGAGGGTCCCACGTTGATCCCCCAAGATCCCGAAACGGCGGAACAGTCGGCCATCGTTCGCGCAATCGAGTTGGCCTATCCCCCCGCCAAGGCAATCGCGGGCGTCATGAAAGGTCAAGTCACGGCGGTTGACAGCGTTATCGTGCAAAGCATCGAATGGAACACGCATCCGTCGGAAGGAACCCCGCGGGCCGAACTGCGCAAACTGGTCTGCAAGGTGAAAGTCCGCGTGATTTATGGTTTCGGCGCCGTCCAATGATCCGACACGCCGGATCGTTGCACGCGGCCAAACGTAAGGAGGGAATGAACATGGCGGCGAAAATGGACAGGCGGACATTCGTGCGAACGGCGGCGGCGGGCGTCGCGGCGGGATTCGCCACGGGACGGGCTCGCGGCGCGAACGAAAAAATACGCCTTGGCTTCATTGGCGTCGGCAATCGCGGGGGGCAACTTATCGAATTCACCCAAAAGCACGCGGACGCGGAAATCGTGGCCCTTTGCGACGTATACGATCCGTTTCTGAAAAAATGGGCGGAAAAACTGGGCGGCGGCGTTCGGCAATACCGTGATTTTCGCGCTTTGCTGGAACAGGATTCCATTGATGCCGTTGTGGTCGCATCGCCGGATCACTGGCACGCGCTGCACACCATCATGGCATGCGAGGCCGGGAAGGACGTGTACGTCGAAAAGCCTTTGTCCATCACGATTCATGAGGGCCGTAAAATAGCCGACGCCGCGAAAAAAACCGGGCGGATTGTTCAGGTGGGCATTCAACGGCGTTCGGGCCAAATGTATTCGGAATTGGCGCAGCGCGTGCGCGACGGATTGATCGGAAAAGTCACCGTGGCGCGCTGCTACCGCATCACCAACATGTGGCCGAACGGCATCGGCAAGGCCCAAGACGCCGATCCGCCTGCGGATCTCGATTGGGATATGTGGCTGGGGCCCCGTCCCATGCGTCCGTTCCGCGACACCATTGCGCCCTACAAGTTCCGGTGGTGGCAGGCGTATAGTTCACAGGTCGCCAACTGGGGCGTCCATTTCCTCGACGTAATCCGTTGGATGCTTGGCGAAACGGGGCCGAGCGCCGTGGCGGCGCTGGGCGGCAAGTTCGCCGTGGACGACGATCGCGACATCCCCGACACGATGGAAGTCACCTACGAACTGCCTTCGGGCGCGCTGGCCGTCTTCGGGCAGTACGAGGCCAGCGGCGCGGATGCCATGAAACGCGGATATGTCGAACTGCGGGGAACAAAAGGCACGATTTACATGGACGACCGGGGGTATGAAATCCTGCCGGAACGCGGCGGCCAGTTCCAGGACAATGCGCCGCGCATGGAACCGGCCGAGGTAAAAAGCACGGACGGCGATTTGAGCGTGCAGCATATCCGCAATTTCCTTGACTGCATCAAGAGCCGCGAACAGCCTTCGGCGGATGCCGAAACCGGCCATCGTTCGACCACGTTTTCGCACTTGGCGAACATCGCGCTCGCCACCCGATCGGTCATCGAATGGGATGCGGACGCCGAACGCATCACGAACAACGACAAGGCCAATGCACTGCTTCATTACGAATACCGCAAGCCATGGAAACTGGCGTGATGCCCTGTGCGGCTAAATCGGGCGATGCGATGAATAAACGGTCCGAACCGCACTATCCGGCCGTTTTTCAGGAAGAAAAAAAGAAGGAGGACATACGTGTTTCGCTTGGGCGCGTTCACTGATGAGATATCGCAGGATCTCGAACGGGCATGCCGGATCTGTGTCGAATTCGGCTTCGAAGGCCTGGAAATTCGCGGGGTATGGCGGACGCCGTGCCAGGAATTGACGGATGCGCAGGTGCGCGACATCAGGCGAATCGCGGCGGATTACGGCCGCGTCGTGTGCAGCATCGCGTCGCCATTCGGCAAATGCGAATTGGAGGACTCCGCCGAGGTGGCGAAGCACATGGATTACCTTCGACGTTGCGGCGACATTGCGCGCGAACTGGATTGCACGATCGTGCGTGGATTCGCTTTCTGGGGCCACGGCAAGCGTGAAAAACCATGGCGGCGAATGTTCGACGCCTATGCGCCCGTGCCCGCGATCCTTGAAGAAAAAGGGATTGTCCTTGGACTGGAAAATGAGGCCGCGTGTTACGTCGGTACGGCCCGGCACCTGCGCTATTTTCTCGACGGCCTTGCCTGTCCAAGGATCAAGGCATTGTGGGATCCGGCGAATCACGTGCAGGATCCCGAAGGCACAAATGTGCCCGCCTTTCCGGACAGCTTCAATCTGATTCGGACGGATCTGGTTCATGTGCATGTCAAGGATGCCGCGCCCACTCCCGATGGAAACGTTCCCAACGTCTTCATGGGAACGGGCATCTGCCGGTGGCGGGAGCAGTTCGCGGCGCTCGCCTCCGATGGGTACGCCGGGTTTTGTTCGCTCGAAACCCATGTAAATCCCGACCAGTGCCCGCCGGAAACGATGGAAAAATACGGGCATTATCTGGCCGGCGAAGGCCGCGAAGGCGCCAGCAAGGTTTGCATGGCATGGATACGCGATACGCTCAAAGACATCGAATAATTCCCGATTCATCTTTGCGCGGATGTTGTTTCACGCAATTCGGACAACGATATCGGGCATGAGAGTATCGAGTCCTCGAACTTTGTTACAGGCTGTAATTGCCCGAAAAATGTCGTTTTTCGGTTCAATGGATTACAGAATCATATTGAAGTATTGAACGCGAAATTCCAAAAGGATCTGCAACAAGGGCGAGTGCATGGGACAGGCTGTTCAACCTGTCCGTCCACGGACATGGCGTGGTTTCGGAAAAGACAGGCTGGACAGTCTGTCGATCCTTGTAAATTTTCCGGTTCCAGGATGACAGGCTGGACAGCCTGTCCTACGTTCCGTGCCCAAGGGACTTTCCGTACACGCTCTCAAGTAACGGGGATTTCAACTCAATAAATTCGCGGACGGCGGCTGTCGAATCGGACAAGCGCCGCCTCGTACTCCGCAACGATCTGCCGGGGTGTCTTCCCCGCCTCGATCGATCGCCGCACTTGGGGTGTTCCGGCCAGCGTGTCGAACCAGTCCGTCAAGGCAAACGCGGCATGATGCCGGCGAATGGCGGCAATCAGGGCTATCGCCAGCCGGAACGGACGGATTCGGATGGCATCCTCCACGCGCATGCGAATTCCCTTGCAGGGTTCATCAAGGTATTTCGGGCGGGCGGCCTTTCCGGCAATGGCCCTCGGAACATAGGTCGTGGCCTCGATCGCGCAGCCTTCGCAATCCCCCCTGTCGAGCGATTCGATGATCGCTTCGGCGTCCAGCCATGGGGCGCCGATTATTTTGAAAGGCCAGTCGGTTCCCCGCCCCTCATTGAGATTCGTCCCCTCGAACAGACACACGCCCGCGTACAGTAGAGCGGTTTCCGGATCGGGCATATTGGGCGAGGGCGGAATCCACGGCAGCGCGCATTGCGCAAAAAAGAGTTCGCGGCGCCAAGCGTCCAACTCGCCGACGGCGATCCGCGGCGGATTGGTCATGGACGACGCAAAGAATCGGGCCAGTTCTCCGGGCGTCATGCCGTGGCGGACCGGCACCGGCGCGCAGCACACGGGCGAATCGAATCGTTCCGCAACCGGTCCTTCGAGAATGAGTCCGCCCAGCGGATTCGGGCGATCCAGAACGAGCACGGGCACACCGGCATCCCCGCAGGCCGCCAGGCAATCTTTCATCGTCGCCATGTAGGTGTAGTACCGGGACCCCACATCGGGCAGATCCACAACGAAGAGGTCGGTTTCCGCCAGTTCCGCGCGCGACGGGGCCTTGCGATCCCCGTATAGGCTGACCACGGGAATTTTGCCCGATTCCGAGGCCACCTTCGCTCCCGCTTCGGCTTGGCCGTGAAATCCGTGTTCGGGACTGTACACGCGCCGGACGGACACCGAGGGTTCCATCGCCAACACATCGAGCAGCGGCCTGCCCAGTTGATCCACCGCGGCATGGTTGGCCAACACGGCCAGGCGCTTCCCGCGAATTGAATCGAATCCATCCCAAAGAAGGCGGTCCAAACCGGTGTGGACATTGGCGCGGTCGCTATAAAACGCACGGGCGATGCCCTCGTGAAACACATGCCGCAAGGTGGACGCGTCACGTTTTTCGCGCGATGGATGGCATGCGTTCGACAGCAAAATCGAAAACAGGCCGCTGTCGAAATCAATCCAGATGCTCGTACCGGTCCAGCCGGTGTGCCCTATGGCCGCGCGGGATGGAAGAAATCCCTCGCTGCCGCCGGACCATGGATCCAGTTTCCACCCCAGCCCTTGCCACGGATAGGTGGGTACCTGCCCGATTCTTCGCATGGCGGCGACCGTGTTGTCTTTGAGTAATTTTCCTTCAAGCAGCGCACGGCAGAATTTCGCCAAATCGAATGCCGTCGAGAACAATCCCGCATGGCCGGACACGCCGCCGACGGCATACGCATTTTCGTCATGCACCTCGCCGCGCACGATTCGCTTGCGCCATGCGCACTGTTCCGTGGCCGCACAGCGATCCGCCCATTCCTTCGGCGGATTGAACGCGGTATCGCGCATGTCGAGCGGACGAAATATCCGCCGGGAACAAAATCCGTTCAGCGAATCGCGTGACGCCAGTTCAACCACCGCGCCCAGGATCATGAACCCCACATCGGAATAAACGCGGCGCGTTCCTGGTTCGCGGGAAGGTTCAGTGGCGGCATAACGCTGAAGCATTTCATTCAGCGTCGTGCATTCCCGGTAAAACGGCATGCCGGGATGCAATCCGGCCGTGTGCGTGAGGCATTGGCGAATGGTAAAACGCCCAAAGGCCGGCACGGGAAGATACTCCGAAACCGGCGCATCAAGATCCAGGACGCCCTCCTCGTGCAGCATCAGAACGGCGGTCGTCGTGGCCACGACTTTTGTCAGCGACGCGAGATCGTAGATCGTGTCTTTTTCGGCACGACGGCGATCCGGCACAATCTGGCGCAACCCTTCCGATTCATGGAAGAGTTTGTCGCCGCAGCGTCCGATATACGCCACCGCGCCGGGGCATTTTGCCTCGCGGACGGCATCGCGCAGCGCCTCGTTCAGAATTTTCCGGTCATTTTCCGGCATTCATCCCCTCCCACGCGGTAGCCAGGGGAAAAATCTTTACCCGCGCGTATGATCAGTTCATCGCGGTCTGGTAACGGCGCAGGCAAAACGCCAGCAGGGCAATCAGCACATAACCGGCAATCCCAACCATGAAAACGGCGCGAATGCCAAGGTTCATCGCAACGATCGTGGCGCAAACGCTTCCGAGCACGGAGCCGACGCCGTTCATGCCCCAGACCCAGCAGGTCATGTCGAATCCACGGGACGCCGCAAGGCGGAGGGCGCTTGGAAACAGCATGCCCATGGGCGTCGCCAGCAACGCCATCAAGACCAGCACAAAACCAAATTTCAACGCCAACGAGGCGCCCTGCAAGGCAGGCGCGAGGACGGGAAGGGCACAAACGGCGGCAATCTGCAATCCCGCCGCCGCGATCGCCGCGCGCACAAGAAACGGGCGCAGCGATCCCGCGTCCACGCGTCCCGACAGCATGCTTCCGATTCCCGTGAAGACCAGCATGACGCCCAGCGTGACGGCAAAGGTCAGCGTCGGATTTCCCATCATGAGAAAGATGGACTGCAACAGCGACACTTCGACGAGCATGAAGGAGATTCCCAGCAGGAAAAAGATCCCAAGGAAAAATCCCTGATGGGCGCGCCGCCCGGCCTCGATTTCGGAACGGCGGAACCAGATCAGCGGCGCCAGCATCAACGCGAACACGCAAACGAAAGCCACAAGGAAGAAATCCACAAGCAATTGGAACGATCGCACATGCCAGCGCATTTCCGCGGGGCCGCCCGATGGATTGAACAGGAGTTTTACAAAAGAGACCGGTTTCAAGGCGTAAAAAAGATAGGGCCGGTCGTCCCACAGCGGCGAAAGATCCTCATACGCGGATTTCAAAATCCCCGGCCTCGCCGCGGCATTCAAAAGGCCGCGCACGCGATCGGTCCATTCGTGCGGCGTGGTTTGCGCCGGCCACACCACTGAAAAACCCAATTCCTCGCAGGATTGCCGCGCCCGTTCGAGCAAGGCGGGGCCAATCGGCGTCTTCGACAGGGCGATGCACATCCCTTTTCCGATGTAGGGATAATCATGGGTCATCATGACGATTATGTGGCTGGCCGGATCGGAAATGCCTTTGCGCTCGAGCGCCACCGCCGCACTGGTCGCCATGCGCAACAGGAAATCGGCCCAGCCTGTGCTGGATACCACGCAGCAGACACCATCGGGCCCCAGGCGATCCCAGTACGCTTCGAAGGCCTCGACGGTATACAGATGATTTTCGGACAGGACATACGCGCCCTGCGCGCTTGCGGCCTGCGTGTCGGCCAGCGACAGGAAAACCAGATCATAGGTCTCCTTGTCGCGGCGAACGAACGTGCGCCCGTTTTCCACCGCGACGTCAACGCCGTCCAGTCCATAGATGTTTCCGGTATATTCACGAAACGGTCCCCGCATCGCAGCGGCGGTGATAGGATTGAGTTCGACGCCCTGAATTTCGGACACCCCGTACAGTTTTGCCGTAAGAATATCCCGCCCCCCTCCCGCTCCGATGATCAGCGCTTTTTTAGGCTGTGCCACGCGAAACGGAAGCGAGGTGATGTCGTATCGAAGATAGGCAAGCGGGCCGAAATCCCCATCGAACCGTTCGAGGAAAGCCGGCGCGCGCCCATCCTGCGTCAGGCGCAAATGTTGCGGAATCGGCCCGTCGTATTTGGGACTGAGCCGCCATCCCTTCCATTCGGGATAGGGCTGGATGACAATATTCGAAAAGAAATTCCATTTCGAGAATTCGACGTTGTGGTCTGGATCCGGAATGGGCGCCGGCGCCAGATTCCAGCGATAACTGGCAAGGCCAAGGATCGCGATGCCGGCCAGAACGCCCAACGACGCCAACCGGGAAGGGCGAACCGATCCCGGCGCAAGGAACGACGACGCGGCCGCAAGCATTCCCACAAGAAATGGCGTGTACGTGCCGCCGAGCCATTCGAGAGCCGGTATGGCCAGAAAACATCCCGCGCCCGCGCCCAGAAGATCGCCAAAATAGAGGGCGCCGGCCCATTGCGGCCGCGCCGCGAAGATGCGTGACAGAAAAATGCCGCCAAAGAAAAACGGGAGCATCGTGCCGAGAAAGACCAAAAAAATCCAGCGGATTTGGAATGGGTACACATTCAAACTGCTCTGGAGGGGAAGATGAACCAGCAGGAACAGGACACCGATCACGCCGATACCCAACAACAACGGGAGGTAAGGCGTCAAACGCGGCAACGCATCCGTCTCGCCCGATCGGCGCATGTGGGCGTACAAACCGCCGAGACCGATGCCGAAAAGGGCGATGGCCAACACAAAAAACGCCAAATGATAGAACATGACCACGGAGAACAGGCGTATCAGGTTGATCTCGAAAAGCATCAGGGAAAGACTGACGAGAAAGACCTGAACGGAGGCCAGCCGAAGGGAAAAGGGATTCTTCTGCATCAAATCGGTCATGCGGGCGACACCATGGACATAGAGCCTGCTGCAACACAGGGGAGGATATCACAACAATACGGAGGGTTGCTACCTGAACGAGTGGGGCTGCCCCGTGGCCTCGATGACGCCAAGCCATAGTTCACTTTCGAGCGAGACCTGCTTTTTCCCCTCGACGGCCGTGGCGATAGGGATATGAACGAACTGATCGTTCAGCAGTCCGACAAGGACCCCGGTTTTTCCGGCCATGGCGGCATGCACGGCATTTCGGGCCAGCGCATTGCAGAAAAGGCTGTCATCGGAATTGGCCGGAACGCTTCGGATGATGTAACTCGGATCGAAATACTTGAGATTGATCGGGATTTTGTGCGCGGCGGCATAGGCCGCAATGGCCTCTTTCAGCAACAGGCCGATGTCGCGATGCCGCCTGTTGCCGGAGGCATCGGCGCCCGCGTCGGCATCGGGAAAAAGGTCCTGTCCGGCGCCCTCGGCCACGGCAATGACGGCATGGCCGCGTTTTTCGAGACGCTTCATCAGCATCGGTAGAAAACCCTGCCGGCCTTCCAGTTTGAACGGGCATTCGGGGATGAGCGTGAAATTGACTTGCTGGCTCGCCAGCGTGGCGCCGGCGGCGATGAATCCCGCGTCGCGCCCCATCAATTTGACCAGTCCAATGCCGTTGGGCGCGCCGGTGGCCTCGGCGTGCGCGCAGTCCAGTACCTCTTTCGCCTTTTCGAGGGCGGTGTTGAATCCGAACGTGCGAGACACATACAGGATGTCGTTGTCAATCGTCTTGGGGATGCCCGCCACGGCGATATCGGCCTTGCGCCGCAGCGCCTCCTGCGCGATGGCATTGGCGCCGCGCTGGGTGCCGTCGCCACCAATGCAAAAAAGAATGTTGATGCTCCGCGCGATTAGAAAATCCACCATGGCCGACACATCCACCGCGCCACGGGACGACCCCAGCACCGAACCGCCCCGTTCGTGAATATTTTCGACAAATTCGCGGGTCAACCGAATGGGCTCCAGATTTGCGGCCGGATCCATTCCCATGTATCCGTAACGGATGCCAAAGATATTTTCCACGCCGTAATTGTAGTGCAGCGCAAAATAGGCGCTTCGGATTACATTGTTAAGGCCGGGGCACAAACCACCGCAGGTCACAATGGCCGCGCAGGTCCGCGCCGGATCGAAATGGATACGCTCGCGGGGACCGGCCTTTTCGACGAGGATGTCGCAGGGCGGCAAATCCGGGGCAATCACCACCTGAAAGCGAACTCGCGCCTCATCCGGCACGAAGTTGGCCACACCATCTCCCCAGGCCGTCGTCAGTTTCAACGGGGATCGCCGCCGGCGCGGCGCCAAGGTATGCACTTCAAACCGTTCGCTGCTCAACACAGCCAATGCCTCGCACGTTCACCCGGCACGGATCGGAAGAGGTACGCTAGAACGCAAACCCGGTCATGAGATGAAGGCGTCCGGAGCGGACCTGATCGGAATCCGGGTTGATTGGCACGCCCCAGTCCACCCGCAACGGTCCCATGCGGGGAATATCGAATCCCAGCCCCAAGCCGCTGCTGAACTTGATGTCGCCGAAATCGAAATCACCGGCATCCCACCACACGCCGCCGGCATCCACAAACGCGTACAACCGCAGCATGTTTGTGACTTTATACTTCACTTCCAGATTGTCAATCAGCCGCAGGGAACCGCCGATCGCTTCGCGCTCCTTGTACTCCTGGTAGCGCTTGATCTTGGGGCCGATATCGCGGTTTTCATAACCGCGCACCGTGTCCGTGCCGCCCACGAAAAACCGTTCGGAAATCGGAAGGCGATCGCTGGAACCGTACGCCTCGGCCCAGCCCTCGCGCGTGCGGAAAGACAGGATCCATTTTTTGGAACTGCTAAGCGGAAAATACCACGTTGAATCGTGTTCAAAACGGTAAAAATTGTTGTCGGCGCCAAAACCGGCAATGGTTGCAACCAGTTCGTGCTTGCTTCCCCGGCTCGGATCGCGGTCGTGATCCAGCGTCTTGCGCATGATGGACCAACTGTTGCTAAGCGTATTGCTCTCGACGAACTCGCGCCTCCATTCGGGCGTATACTCCGAGGCGATGTCGTGGTAACTCACGTCGGAATACCGGATGGCGGTGCGGAGCGTCACGCTGGGCGACAGCCGTTTGATGAAACGAATCTGGCCGCCGAGGCTTTCTTCCGTGAAATGGGACCGCCGCGAATAACGGTACGATTCATCGAAAACGTCGAAGCCCATGCCAAGCGGATACCCGAAGATTTCAGGGTCGGTGAAACTGAGATTGTACTGCTCGCGAATCGTGCCGATGTACAGGCGGGTCGAAAAAATCTGGCCGCCCCCCGCAAAACTCGGCGGATTCGCGATGTCGAAATTGTTCAGGCGGAATTCCGCGAATCCTCCCACGCTTTCCTCGGAACTGTATCCCATGCCGAAGTTGAAACTGCCTGTCTTCGACTCCTCCACATTGGCCAGAAGGTTGGTGTAGAGATCGCTGTCTTCGATGTCGTGCAACGTCAGGCGGACCGTGTCGAAATAGTGGGTGTTTTCGAGTTGCTGGCGGCTCAGCGTCAAACGGTTGCCGTCCACGCGATCCCCGGGCGAAACCAGCATTTCACGACGAATCACCTCGTCCTTCGTCACCGAATTGCCTGTGATGTCAATCTGCTTGAGATATTTTAAATCGCCTTCCTTGACGTTGTAGACGATATGGGTGGTGTTCTTTTCACGATCGAGCGTGACTTGCGGCGTGACTTCGGCGTTGACATAGCCGCTGTCCTGGTAGCCCTTGGCGATTTCGTCGGCGTCGCGGGCCACTTGGCCCTTGTTATGCACATCGCCCGCGTGCACTTTCGCGATCGTCATCATTTCATCGTCGTCAAAGACGACATTGTTGGCCGGTTCGATGCTCTCGACCTTGAATTCCGGCCCTTCGACGACGGCGATATGAATATCCATTTTTTTGCCGTTGGGCGTATACGTAATCTGGGTGCCCTTCACTTCCGCGTCGAGATGGCCCGCATCGCCGTATTTGTCCACGACTTTTTTCAAATCCATCTCGAACTTTTCTTCATTGTATTTGCCGCCGACGAACCAGAACCCGCGCTTGGTCTTCAGGCCTTTCTTGAGTTGGCGGTCGCTGAGCGCTTGGTTGCCGTCGAACACGACTGAATGAATACGGGCTTTCCGGCCCTCGTTGATGGTAAAGACGACGCGGACCTTCGCCTGGCCCACGTCTTCCGCGCCGATGTCCACGGTGGTATTGGCGAATCCTTTGCTTTCATACAGTTTCAGAATCGCCTTGCGCTGCTCGTCGTAGGCGTCCGGCGCAAACGCATCGCCTTCTTTCCATGTGATGACGCCGCGGATTTTGTTTGCCCGCAGTTTGTCGTTGCCGATGATCTTGATGGATTCGATGTTTCGCTTTTCGGAAAAGACATAGGTAACGGCCAATCCGTCCGGGCCGGATTCCACATCCACGCGAATGGTATCGAAATGGCCGAGGCTATACAGGCGGCGAAGATCGCGCGCCACAACGGTCGGATTGTAATCGCGCCCCGTCTGCAATTCGATATGGGAGCGAACCAACTGTTCACTGACGGCCGATAAACCCGTCACATCAATGCTTTTGACGTTCCGGCTGGCCGTGTCCTGGGCTGAAACGGACATCGCGGTCCATGCCAGCGCCAGCAGGATAACCCAGGTCGAGCATGTCTTCACGTGGCAACACCTTCCGCTAGGGGTTGGCCCGCGTCCGTGGGGGATTCGACGCTCGAAACCCGTTCGAACACAAGCTTTTTTTCCTCCGGGGAACGCTTCGCCTCAAACACATCGCCCGGCCGATATCCCCCGCGCAACAGGAGTTCGGCCAACGGATCCTCGAGGTACAATTGCACGGCCCGCCGCAACGGCCGCGCCCCATACTCGTCGTCGCATCCGACTTCGACGATGAATTCCTTGGCTTCGGGCGCCAGCCTGAGCTGAATGCCCTTTTCGGCTACTCGTTGTACCACTTCGGCGGATTGGATGTCAACCACCCGCAACAATTCCTCGTGGTTGAGACGGTGAAACACCAACACTTCGTCAATGCGATTGAGAAACTCCGGATTGAAGACTTTCTTGGCTTCTTCCATCACGCGGTCTTTCATCCGCTGGTACTGTTCGGTTTCCGAGTCGCGTTGGAAGCCAAGCGTGGTGTTTCGTCCGATTCGGCGCGCGCCGACGTTGCTCGTCATGACGATGACCGTATTGCGGAAATCCACTTTGCGGCCGGTCGCATCGTTCATGAAACCGTCTTCCATCAACTGGAGAAGCGCGTTGAACACGTCCGGGTGCGCCTTTTCTATTTCATCGAAGAGGACCACCGAATAGGGACGGCGGCGAACCTGTTCGGTCAGTTGGCCGCCCTCGTTGTATCCGACATACCCCGGCGGAGCGCCGGCCAGTCGCGACACAGCAAACTTTTCCATGTATTCGGCCATGTCTATGGTAATCAACGCATCCTCGCTGCCGAACAAGAACACGGCGAGCGCCTTGGCCAGCAGCGTCTTGCCCACGCCGGTCGGCCCGAGGAACATGAACGACCCCACGGGACGCCGGGCGCTCTTGAGTCCGGCGCGGGATCGTTGGATGGCGCGGGTGATGGCGTCAATGGCTTCATCTTGGCCCACAACGGTTGCGTGCAATTCATCCCGCATCCGCAACAGCCGTTCCGACTCGTTTTCCTCGAGTTTCGTCAACGGGATGCCGGTCCATTTGGACACAATGAAGGCGATGTCCTCGCCGGTCACGACCGTTTCGGAGGAATCGCGTTCCTTTTCCCATTGTCGCTTGCGTTCGTCCAGTTTGGCGATCAAATTGCGCTCGCGATCCCGTAGCCGCGCGGCGCGTTCGTATTCCTGATGGCGGATGGCGGCCTCTTTTTCCGCGCTGACCTTTTCGATCTCCGCCTCGATGTCCTTGAATTCCTGCGGACGGGTTGTAATGCGAAGCCGCGCGCGGCTGCCGGCCTCGTCAATCACGTCCACGGCCTTGTCGGGCAGAAAACGGTCGGTAATGTACTGGTTGGACAAGCGCGCCGCGGCCACAATCGCGTCTTCCGAAAATTTGACCTTGTGGTGAACCTCGTAGCGGTCGCGCAGGCCGCGGATGATTTCGATGGTCTGGTCCACGGTGGGCGGATCGACGAGGATGGTCTGAAACCGGCGTGCGAGCGCTGCGTCTTTCTCGATGTACTTGCGGTATTCGTCCATCGTCGTCGCGCCGATGCACTGCAACTCGCCGCGGGCCAGCGACGGTTTGAGCATGTTGGCGGCGTCCACGGCGCCTTCGGCGGCGCCCGCCCCCACAATGGTGTGCAATTCGTCTATGAACAGGATGATGTTGTCGGCGCGGCGGATTTCCTTCATGACGGACTTGAGCCGTTCCTCGAATTGGCCGCGGTATTTCGTGCCCGCCACGATGCCCGCCAAGTCGAGCGAGAGCACCCGCCGACGCAAGAGCAGGTCGGGCACGTCCCCGTTGACCACCGCCTGGGCAAGCCCCTCGACAATGGCCGTCTTGCCGACGCCGGCCTCGCCGATAAGCACGGGATTGTTCTTCGTGCGGCGGCTGAGAATCTGGATGACGCGCTCAATTTCCGATTCGCGCCCGATGACGGGATCCAATTTGTTTTCACGCGCCAGTTCGGTCAGATCACGTCCGAACGCATCCAAGGCGGGCGTCTGCGACTTGCGCGCCGCGCCCGTTTGCGCTCCGGGCCGACCCTGTTCGCCCAGCAGACGCACGATTTCATTCTGGACCCGGTTTTGATCGATTTTAAGATCATGCAGGACTTTCGCGGCCGTACCTTCGCCCTCCTTGAGCAGACCAAGCAGGATATGTTCGGTGCCGATATAACTGTGATTGAATCTCCGGGCTTCCTCGACCGCCAATTCCAGCACTTTTTTCGCGCGCGGGGTGAAGGTGATTTCCTCGCTTGACACGGCGCTGGCGCCCGGCGGCATTTGCTGTTCGATCTCCTGCGCAATGGCTTCGAGATCCGCACCCAGATTTTCAAGGGCGCGGGCGGCAATCCCTTCCGGTTCGCGGCACAATCCAAGGAGGATATGCTCCGTCCGCACGTATTCGCTGCCCAGCCGGGCGGCTTCCTCGCGCGCGGCGCTGACCACATGCTTTGCGCGTTCCGTAAATCGTTCCCACATGACATCTATTCCTTGTTCGGCGTATCGGCCCGATGGCGCGTTCGTGTCTGTGCCGGCGCGAAATGGGTGCGGAACAGCCGGGCCCGTTCCACGCTCAGCGTCCATTCATCGCAGTCGCGACCGATGTGTGCCTTGATATGGGCGCTCTGCAACGTCAACAAAAGTTCGTTCAAGGCATCCAGCGTACACCCCGGCGCCAGCCCCAAGTCGAAACCAAGCCGGATGGAGGACAGCACTCCCAGTCCCTCCACAAACCCCATCAGATGTGCGTTGCCGGCAATGGCCAGCGCACGCGCCACCCGATCCTCGACCTGAATCCGTTCCTTGTTCAATAACGCCTGCCGCGCCCGGCGTTCACGTTCGACGATGTCGGCGGCGGTGTGGCGGATGTGAAAAAGGATTTCCTCCTCCGAAACGCCCAAGGCCGACAGATTGGTCAACAGGAACAGATCGCCCTGCGCTTCATTGATGTCGCCATACAGCGCCCCGCTGAGATCGCTAAAGAAAGATTCGCTCACATAAGAAGACGAATCGGGCGGCGACGCCTGCACGACCGTCGGTTTGAGACCATGGATGGCATGGCGGCGCTGACGGGCCACCTGCACCAACCCCGTCATGGCATTCGCCGCGACAAGACCCGGCAGATGCAACAACACGCTGACTTTCAGCCCGGTGCCCACATGGCTCAGCGAGGATGTCAGGTATCCCCGGTGTTTGTCGAACGCATAGTCCACACAGTCCGCCAAACCGTCGTCCAAGGTGTTCAAACGGCTCCACAATCCGTCCAGTTCCAGTCCCCCCGCCAACGCGGTCAGGCAAAGATGATCCGTGCCGTTGACGGCTATGGCATGGGAAAGATCCTGCGCAAGGTAGACCCCCCCCTGCGCCGTGCCATGGGCAAGATCAAAGGGAATCAATCGGCGCTCCGCCAGAAAAAGCGTGTCAAGCCGTTCAAGCCGTTCCAACGGAAAATACACCCCCGCGTCCGGCGTGCCCATCGAATCCAAGGCTGTCACAATCCGTTCTTCGACAGCACGGATTTCTTCGCGCGAACATGCGGCGGGAAAGAAAAAACCGGCCAGATTCCGCATCAGATTACACTGGCTCCACACCACGACCGGAGCTTCCTGGCCCGTGCCGGAAACCCAAGGCGGACGGTTCTGGATCCATGCCTCAACCATGGCTGCTGCCTTGCAGTGTGGCGTCGCTTTCCAATTCGGCCTCCAGACGCTGGATGGCGTCGCGCAGCGTTGCGGCTTCCTCGTAATGCTCCATTTCGACCGCTGTTCGCAGCAAGGCCCGTTTTGCCTGGAGTTCGGCGCTCTTGCGCACGCGATGGTCGTTTAGCCGGGGCGACTTGCCGCAATGTTCGATACCACCGTGCAGTCCGGCCAGCATGGGCTCGATTTCCGCCTTAAACGCTTCATAACACGCCGGACATTGCACGCGGCCCGTGTCGAGGACTTTACCGACGTGCATTTCGCATGACGGACAGGTCCGCACCGAGCGCGCGCGCGGACGCGGCGGCCTAGCCGCGGGCGATCCGGTGCGCGACGCCGGCACCGGTCCCGATAATTCAAAACCCGCACCCGATTCTTCCTGGCGCTTGACCAGGCAATCTTGACACAAGGGAAGTTCGCGCACCTTGCCGCTTACGACTTCCGCGTAGCGAACCGTCGCCAGATTTTTATGACACCGTTGACACAACATGGGAGCCACCTCCCGTAAAGTATACCATTCACGCGGCCCACTGTCCATTTGCCGTCATGAAATCGGATTGCGCAGCGCCGGGAAAATCGTATAGTGTTGGCGGCATGTGCAATGGAACGCTTTATTTGCTGGCAACGCCGATTGGCAACCTGGAGGATTTATCTTTCCGGGCGGCGCGAATCTTGGGCGAAGTCGAAGCGCTGGCATGCGAAGACACGCGGCTGACGCGGCGCATTTTCGAACGACACGATATCCCCAGTCCCCGGACCATCTTTTCGTACCACGAACACAACGAGGAATCAGCGGGCCGGCGCATACTGGGTTTGCTGGAAAACGGGACATCGGTCGCCGTGTGTACTGACGGCGGATTTCCCGGAATCAGCGATCCAGGCTACCGGCTGGTGGCGGCCTGCCGCGAACGGGGATTCCGGGTTGAAGTCGTGCCGGGGCCGAGTGCGGCGCTGACGGCGCTGATTGCGTCGGGTTTGCCCACATCGAGTTTCACGTTCAAGGGATTTCCACCGCGAAAATCGGGCGCCCGGCAACGGTTTCTGGAAATGGACAGGGATGCGCTGCATACCCTGGTGGTGTTCGAGTCGCCGTACCGCGTGGGCAAATTGCTGGATGATGCACTGGCCGTGTTGGGCAACCGCCTGGCGGCGGTCTGCATCGAGTTGACGAAAAAGTTCGAGGAGATCCACCGCGGATATTTGGCCGGGTTGGCGGATCAGTTTCGGGACCGGAATATCAAGGGCGAGGTAACCGTGGTAATCGCGGGATCGAATCCGAAGTTTGTGCAGGCGGACGATCCAGGCGGATCGGACGGATCCGTCTGATCCGCTAAGGCCCGCAACGCGGCGCTTGACAACGAACAGGAGGTGCTGGGCAATGTTTCAGTTTGATTTGCCGTTGGAACAATTGTGGACCTACTTGCTGCCCTTGCGGCAAGAACCGGATTTCCAGGATTTCTGGAACAAGATGTTGATTCGGAACCGGCAACAACCGCTGGATCCGGCCGCGGAACCGGTGGCCTATTCGGTGCCGGATGTGCGGGTCGAAAAAGTGTCGTTTGCGGCATTCGACGGCGGCCGTATCGCGGGATGGTCCATCACGCCGGTCCGCACACAGCGGCGTCCAACGCTGATTTTTTTTCACGGCTACAGCGGCGACAAGGGACGAATCGCCCACTACCTGATGTGGGCCCTGCAGGGGTTCACCTGCCTGACTTTCGACGTGCGCGGGCAATTGGGCGACAGCACGGATCACGCGGCGTATCCGGGCGGGCGATTCACCGGATGGTTGACAAGCGGAATTCTCGAGCCGGAGCAGTATTATTTCGTGCGGAGTTACCTCGATACGGTTCGGGCCATCGAATTCGCCCACACCTGCATGGAAGTGGACCCACAACACATCGGCGTGACAGGATGCAGCCAGGGCGGCGGGCTGAGTCTTGCGGCGGCCTGCCTGGATAATCGGGTAAAACTCTGCATGGCCGAGGTGCCGGCCTTCTGTCATTTCCCGCGGACGCTTGAATTGACGAAGGCGGCGCTGTGGACAGACTTGATCACGTATTTTGCACGACGGCCCCAAGACATCGATCAAGCCATGCGAACACTGAGTTACGTCGAGTTGAACAACATGACGGACCGCATCCAGTGCCCGACACTCGTATCGGTGGGGTTACAGGACGAGTTGTGCGTCCCGTCGAGCATCTTCTCGGCATACAACCGGATACCGGTACGCGAAAAACTCATCGAGGTGTTTCCGTACAACGGCCATGAAGGCGCGCTGAACATCGAAACGATGATCGTGTGGGCACGCCGCCATTTGATGGGCGAGCGCATGTAGCCGAACGGCCTACAACTGGACTTGGACGCCGAGTTCGACCACTTGGTTCGGGGGAATGCCGAAGAACGACGTGGCGCCCTGCGCATTTCGCGCCAAAAACGCAAAAAGACGCTGCCGGAATTTGGCCATGCCGGGATTGTCAGTAATAAGTATATTTTCTCGTCCGATGAAAAATCCCGCCGTGCGCCCGTCAATCTGCAAGCCTTGCTCTGCGCACAACGCAAGGATTTCGTTGACATGCGGCGACTCCATGAATCCATAGCGGGCCTTAATGCGATGGAATCCATGACCCAAATTTTCGATGACGATCCGTTCGGAGCGAGGGACAAATGGAATCTCCTCGACCACGACATTCATGATAGCCACCGTTTCATGCAAAACCTTGTTGTACTTGATGTTATGAAGGAACACCGGGGGTGTTGTGGCGAGGTTTCCCGACATGAAAATGGCAGCGCCCGGCACCCGGACGAGTTGTGTTTCATGGGGAATGACCTTTTGCACGAACTCATCCAACGGAACGGCCCGGGCATATAGGCGCTGATTCAAAATCTGGCGCCCTTTCCGCCATGTGGTGATGACGGTAAACAGGATGGTTCCGACAACCAGCGGCACCCAGCCGCCATGCGGAACCTTGAGGATGGCCGAAGACCAGAACGCAATCTCGAATACGAGAAACAGGCCGACCAGAAGCCGGGTGGCCCATGGGCGCCATCCCCAGCGTTCACGCGCAACAACGTAAAGAAGCAACGTCGTGATCAGCATGTCCATCGTGACGCCGACGCCGTATGCGGCGGCAAGGCCCGACGACGATCGAAACAACAAGACCAACCCAATGGTCGCCATAAGCAGAAATCGGTTGGCCACGGGAACATAGATTTGGCCAATGGTGCTGGAGGACGTATGAATGACGGGAATCCGCGGGAGATATCCGAGGAGCACGGCCTGCCGCGTAAGCGAAAAGACGCCGCTGATGATGGCCTGCGACGCCACGATGGTCGCGGTGGTCGAAACGACAACCAAAGGGATAATGCCCCATTGCGGGGCAAGGGCGTAAAAGGGGTTGCTCACCGCCTTTGGATTTTCAAGAAGGATCGCACCCTGCCCGAAATAGTTCATCAACAGCGCGGGAAGCGCCACCCCATACCAGCCCACGCGAATGGCGCGGCGCCCGAAATGACCCATGTCGGCATAGAGCGCCTCGCCGCCGGTCACGACCAGAAAAACCGCCCCCAACACCAGGAAACCCATCGAACGATTGGCCGCGAGGAAACGCACTCCATGCAGGGGATTGAGGGCAAACAGCACCGACGGCTGGCGGACAATGGCCATTACGCCCAGCGTGGCAATGACAAAGAACCAGATCAGGATAATAGGGCCAAAAACAACGCCGATACGCGCCGTTCCCCGGCGTTGAAACGCGAAGAGCAACAGCAGAATCACGAGCGTGATGGGCACCACATAGGGTTTGAAAAATGGCGTGGCGACTTCGAGGCCTTCCACGGCGCTGAGAACGGAAATCGAAGGGGTGATCATGCCGTCCCCGTAGAGCAAGGCCGCTCCAAAGATCCCCATGGTCATGACGGCGTATCGTCTCCACGCACTTTCTTCCGGAATCCGGGACAAGGCCAAGGTCATCAAGGACAGAATGCCGCCTTCCCCGTTATTGTCCGCCCGGAGCACGAAACCGACATACTTCACGGTGATGATGACGATCAGCGCCCAAGAAATGAGCGACAGGATGCCTTGGACGTTTGCGGGAGACGGTTCGAGGCGGCTGATGCCATGAAAACATTCACGAAGGGCATACAGCGGACTCGTTCCAATGTCGCCGTAAACGACCCCCAACGCGCCCAGCACAAGAAGGGCAAGACCCGAACTTTTTACGTCTTTGTTTTGTTGCATGGATTGAACTTCTGCCCATTTACAAAGTCCGGATCCTATCAAAAAAGCGTCCAAGAGTCACGCGGCAACACCTTGGCCCCATTTCGCGGGACATGAAACGGGACATAAAAATTTGAAATGGCCCGATTCGCATTGTTATCATCCCATCCGAAACCGGTTTTTCCTGTTTCGCAAGGCGAAGCCTTTTCACGGCGTCCCCATCGTCTAGCCCGGCCTAGGACACCGCCCTTTCACGGCGACGACACGAGTTCGAATCTCGTTGGGGACGCCATTTGTAAACCGAGTTAAGTACTGGCGCCACTTCGCCGGTATTTAACTTTTCTTTTTGCTCCAACAGCGCCAAAATCCCCTCGTTTTTGACTCGAATCCTCACCTTCTTGCCTTCCAGTATGATGTCCTCCACCAGCATACCGAGATACCGTTTGACGGTTTGTGGGCTGCCGGTGAACACAAGCTTCCGCAACTCATCCTGAATGAAGGCTATGGCTTCGGGACTGCTCAGGTGCGGCGGCAATTCCTTTATCGTGGTCCGCTGCTCAAGATCATCCTCAAACACCTTCTTCTTGATTCAGTTCCTTGCCCCTGTCGCCCATGTTCGCCAGGTCCAACGTGCCGTCTTCAAAGGCGTCATAGTAGCAGGTCAACTTCCTGTCAACTTCCGCAATCTTGGCCCGGAGTTCCTTCACAGGCTTATGCCGTTCGAGCAATGCCTTCCGCACTTCCGCCACAACCGTCTTGACGTTGCCCTCGCTGAAGGCCCAAGTCAGTATCTGTTCAAGGACGTGCTTCTCGAACAACCGGACTTGGATCCGATGCCCTGGGCACCCCTCCTTCCCTTGCCACAAGTACGTCCGGCAGATTTTGTGCATATATTTCATCATTGGTTTAATACGCGACGTTGTCGTCACGAATAGCCACGGCCCATAGGGACAAGTAGACGTGGTCGTGAATCAGGTCAAGAACGACGTTTGCGGTGGCTCAGAGGCCGCCGAGAGAAAGACCGTCAGGAAGGAACGGCAATGAACACGGTTGCCGTTTCCCCGAATTTGCTGCGTTGGGCTTGCGAGCGTTCGGGGCAAAGCAAGGAGCGTTGGGCTGACGGCTGAAGCAGATAACGCGATAGCCTACAAGTTCCATCCTTCGCGGTAGGGAGCACGGACAAAGGCGTCGGCGTCCTTGTTGTTGGTAACCTGCATCTTCTCCCCGTCCCACAGCAGTCGCTGTTGCGGGAAACGGACGGCGAGGTTGCCCATGAGGACCATTTCGGACATCGGGCCGGAATAATCGAAGTTGGAACTGGAAGGCTTTCCATCCTTGCAGGCCCGGATCCAATCCTTTTCGTGACCTCCTTCGCCACCGGGGACGCGCGGCAGGGTTTGTTCCGGCTGCTTGAAGTCTTTCATGGCGGATTCGGGAATCAAGCGCGGACTCTTGCCGTAGCATCCGCACATCAGTTTGCCCTTGTCGCCGATAAAGAGGACTCCACCGTCTTCGTCGCCCATCTTGCGCCCTTCCTCGAGTTCGTCCGGACGCGGGGGCATCAGCCCACCGTCATACCAATGCACCTTCACTTCCGGCAGACCTTCTCGCGCGGGAAACGTGTAGCGCACTATGGACGAACGCGGGTACATTTCGTTCTTTGGCTCGGTATACTTCCAGAAGTCCTCCCAGTAGGTGGAGATGCAGCCTTCAACGCTTATCGGGTATTTCAGTTTGAGCCCCCAGAACACCGAGTCCAGAAGGTGGCAGCCCAGATCGCCCAAGGAGCCCGTTCCAAAATCCCACCATGCCCGCCAACTTCGCGGAAGATAACATGGGTGGTAATCGCGGAATGGGGCGGGGCCCAGCCAAAGATCCCAATTGAGCGTCGCGGGCGCCGGGGGCTTGTCCTTGGGACGTTCGACCTCGACCCCCTGGGGCCACACGGGACGATTGGTCCAGGCATGGACCTCCGTTACGTTGCCGATGGCGCCGCTCCACAGCCACTCGCACACCATGCGGGTGCCGTCGCCCGAGCGCCCCTGGTTGCCCATCTGGGTCATGACCTTGTGTTCGCGGGCCGCCTCGGTCAATGCGCGGGCTTCATGCACGGAATGTGTCAGCGGTTTCTGGACATACACGTGCTTGCCGGCTTTGATGCAGGCCATGGCTATCACCGCGTGGGTGTGGTCGGGCGTCGCCACGATTACCGCATCAATGTCTTTTTGTTTGTCGAGCATCTCGCGGTAATCCACGTATTTCGCCGCTTTCGGATATCTCTTGAAGACCGGCGCGGCATAGTCCTGGTCCACATCGCACAACGCCACGATGTTTTCCGCCTCGCATTTCCCCAGATTGCTCTTGCCCATGCCGCCGATACCCACCGCGGCGATGTTGAGTTTCTCGCTTGGCGGTTTTCCGGCCGCCCCGATAAAGAAAGTACGCGGAATCACCGAAACGGCGGCCGCTCCGGCGGCGCATTTCACGAAATCGCGCCTTGGCATCTTCACGTCCGCGTTGTTCATCCTTCCGGTATTCTTCATGGCATTTCTCCTTCTTCCTTTTCTGGCACGGCCAAACCAAACGGAACAAAGTATACTCCAAAGCCTACCGGCCAGTCAGCGGCGCCATGACCCCGGCAACCCTCCTGATTGAATGACGCATGGAAGGGTTTCACCCCAGTTGTTTCTCAATCCAATTTCGATTGCGTACCGCCGAGTCAAAAGGATTCCGGTCTTCCGGTTCGTCTTCCCACGAATACCAGCCGGTGTAACCGATCTTCTTCAATTCGGCGATGCAGTCCGCCACCCGGGCGACGCCCTCGCCCAACAGGCAGGTTTGGTGACCGCCGGCGGCCTTGACATCCTTGATATGTGTATTTCGCACCAGTTGGCCGCATTCACGGATGATTTCAGGTCCCGATACGCCCTGGGTGCCCAGCCAGCCCGTGTCAATGCAAATCCCCAGCCAATCATTTCCGCCTCCCACAATATCGAGCAGTTCCCGGGCGGTCTTCTGGGGATGGTTCTCAAGGTTGAAGCGCACACCCGTTTCCTTGCACAGAGCCGTGGCTTGCTCGGGCGTGTTTTCCCCAATCCATCCGTTGATTTGCGGAATGCCCAACCCTTGGCAGACCTCGAGGGTCTTACGGCTCAGCGTGCCGCCATACCCGATGGCCTTGAGTCCGCAATCGTCCATTATCGCCTTCCAGGCGGCCCCGCGGTTGCGATCCATCACTTCCGGCGACGCATGGGCTTCCCAAATTTCAATGGCTCGGAATCCATGGGCGGAGATTTCCCTGCAAATGGACCTCCAGGCGGCTTCATCCGTGGCGGCGACCGTTTTCTTGTGTTGTTCGCCCCAGTTTGCCAATTCAAAACGGTAGCCTGAAACCCGGGCAACCAAATTGGCCGTGACGAAAGATATCTTCTTTTCCTCTTCCGCGTTGCTTTTCATCGGCACTCCTCCAAGCGCGCCCATCGTCAACGCCGCTCCGGCTGAAAGGGACGTTACAAGAAAACGGCGTCGTGAATCATTTGCATCATTCATGATTTTGTCCTTTCATATCCAAGACATATTACGCTTTTGGGCAGCGGTCAAAAAAACCGGCCGTCACCCCCATGTGTGGAAGCCTTCCAGCGGTTTTGATATCGTATCAAACGGAAAGCCATTCAAAGGAATTTATCAAATGGTTGAATTACGGCAGGTACGGCGCCGGCTTGGACCGGGCGTCGAGTTTCGGTGTGAAGCGTTTGCCGCGCCGGAAGGGGTCCAAATGGCGTTGTGGGGTCCGAGCGGTTGCGGCAAGAGCACGATGCTCAATCTCATATCGGGCCTGTTGCGGCCGGACGACGGAATAATCCGGGTGGACGGCGTGGAAACCCAGAAACTGAGCCAAGGCCGGCTGGACCGTTTTCGCGGCGAGCGGTTCGGATTCGTCTTTCAGACGTTCAATCTGCTGGCGCCGTTTACCGCGTTGCAGAATGTGATACTGGGCATGCGATTCAGCGACACGATACCGCAGGCGGAGTGGAAATCGCGCGCCACGCAACTGCTTGAACGGGTCGGACTCGGCCACCGGCTGCACAGCAAGCCGGCGACGCTGAGTGTGGGCGAACGGCAGCGGGTGGCCATTGCGCGGGCGCTCGCGAACAGGCAAAAGATCGTGGCCGCCGACGAACCGACGGGGAGTCTCGACCCCAGGACCGCCGACAGCGTCATGGATTTGTTGCTCGAGTTGTGCCGCGAGGAAAACGTGACGCTGCTCCTCGTGACGCATGCGCAGGAAATCGCCCGGCGGTGCGCGGATCAATTCAATTGCATGGGGCTCGTCAAGGAGGTTTCGGCATGAGCCTGTGGCGCATTGCATGGTGCTATTTATGGAATCGCAAACTGACAACGCTGTTGACGATTCTGTCGGTTGCGCTGGGAGTCGGTCTCATCTACTCCGTGTTGACGCTCCGCGAGGAAACCCGCAAACGCTTCGAGGAAGAAGGCCAGGCTTTCGATATCGTTGTGGGCGCGAAGGGCAGCCCCCTGCAACTCGTCCTGAGCGCCCTGTACTTCATGGACGTGCCGACGGGCAACATCGCGTTCTCCGATTATGAAGCCCTGAAAAATCACGAGGATGTCGCGGCGGCGTTTCCGATTTGCATGGGCGACACGTTCCGGGGTTTCCGCATCGTGGGCACAACCCCGGAAATCTTCGGTTATACCTGGACCAGCGCAATCACCGGCGAGACGCGCCAGCCGTTTTCCTTCGCGTCGGGGCGTCCGTTCGAGAAGCCGATGGAGGCCGTGGTCGGCAGTGCCGTGGCCGAAGCGGAAGGTCTCGAGCTGGGCGATTCCTTTATCGGCTCCCACGGATTCATCGAATTGCCCGAAGGGCTGGGGCACGATCATAGCGACGCCCCGTACACGGTGGTGGGTATTCTGGCGGCTTCCGGCACGCCGAACGATCGCGCCATCTTTTGTTCGATGGATTCCGTCTGGAATGTTCACGCCCACCCCAAGGAAGAAGACGGCGATCATCACGAGGATCATGATGAATCGCGCGAAGTGACCGCAATCCTCATCGCCTTGGAAAGCCCCTCGCTTCGTTTTCAATTCGTGGAGTATGTAAACGATTCATTCAATGCGATGGCGACGATCCCGATTCAGCAGGTTGCAAATCTGTACGCCAACATCCTAGGCACGGCCAAGAGCGTGCTGCTGGCGGTCGGCTATCTCGTCGTGGTCATTTCGGCCATATCCGTCCTGATCGGGCTTTACTTGTCCATTTTTCAACGCAAACGCGATCTGGCCGTCATGCGCGCCCTCGGTGCGTCCGCTTACGAAATAGTAAGTTCCGTCCTGATAGAAGCGTTCCTGGTGACGTTGCTTGGCATCGGCGTGGGCTGGTTGCTGGGCAACGGCGTCTGCTGGGCAATCGGCCAGTACCTTGAACGCCGCTACGGACTCGGCGTCGGCCTATTCGGCCTATTGACCCAGGAGCAATGGGCGGCCTTTGCCACCATCGCGCTTGTCGGCCTGCTTGCCGGCATTTTGCCCGCATGGCAGGCATATCGCACCGATGTGGCCCGCGATCTTGCGGAATTGTAGTCCTTCCTGCTATCGTTTCACCCCGGTTGCATAATCCATCCGGGAGTATTCATCGTGAGAAGACGCGTAGTCCGCGATATAGGCACTTTTCTGGGCGTGATCGTCATTCTGGGCGTAGTCGTGTTCGTCAACGGCCAGATGCAGCGAGGCACGCTGAAAGATCGCATGGAAAAGGTCCGGCAGGCGGCCGAGGCCAAGCAGCGCGGATCGGGCGTCGAACTGCTTTCATGGGACATCCTGCGCAAGACCACCGGTTCCCGCAAGACCGGCCCCACCTTCGACAAGCGCCTCATGGAAAAACGCGACGAAAAGGTCAGCATCATCGGTTTCATGGTGCCGCTCTATGATTTCCGAAATATCAAGGAGTTCATTCTGCTGCCCGTTCCAATCGAATGCTACTTCTGCCAGGCGCCCCCCATGCGCGACGTCATGCTGGTTCAAATGGCCGAAAATACGTCGGTGGATCTGGTCAAGGAGCCCATTATCGTCAGTGGCGATCTGACATTGAACGAGGGACCCGGAACAAAGTTTTTCTATGTAATCAAGGATGCAACGCGCGGCGCCGCCGAAAAAGGCGGCAAACTCACGCGAAAAAAGATTACCACAGAACACGTCCAGCACGCCATCGGCGCCAAGCAGAGCGAAGAAGCCCAACAAGAACCCCTTCTGGAAGGCCAAGAACCGCCCAAGGCGCCTTGATACCGGCATTTCGGCCCGGAACGCAGGATACTCTTTGTATAATTGCGGACAACTCTGACATGCGGATTCGAGTTTGGAATCGCCTGGCCCGAACATTCATCCCCTGATTTCCATCCGCGTGTTTCTGCGTCATCCGTGGATCGTTTGGTTTTCCGCTGATGATGCAGATACACGCGGATACCGAGCAGATGAACGGGATAACGAGGTAAAACATGCCTCCTTGCGGTATTGTGTTTTTTTACAATACTTTGGGACAACAATGACCCTGTATCACTGTTTTCCCAACGTTTGGACTGAACAACACCCCAAGATTATTCGCCCGCCGAATACATTTCAAGCACGTCGAGAATTTCGGTGACGGCGTTTTCAAGGCCAATGAACAGGGCGCGGGCCATGATGTCATGTCCGATATTGACCTCGTGCAGGCCGGGGATTTCCGCAACGAGCGGCAGATTGCGAACCGTCAGGCCGTGGCCGGCGTTGACGACGAGCCCCGCCTGTTGCGCACGATCGGCAGCCGCGAACAGACGGTCCAGTTCCTCGAACACGGCATCCCCCTTCGCATTCGCATAACAGCCGGTATGGAGTTCGACATACTTCGCTCCAACCGCGGCGCTGGCGTCAATCTGTTTGTTGTCGGGATCGATGAACATGCTGACCTCGATCCCAGCCTTGTTGAAACCGCTCACCACTTTTTTCAAGCGTGTTTTTTGCGAAGCGACATCGAGCCCGCCTTCCGTGGTGATTTCCTGCCGGTTTTCGGGCACAAGGCAAACGACATCGGGCTTGATGCGGTGTGCGATGCGTATGATCTCGTCTGTCGCGCCCATTTCGAGATTGAGGCGGACAAGTAGGACTTGGCGGAGGAGTTCCACGTCGCGATCCTGAATGTGGCGTCGATCCTGGCGAAGATGGACGGTTATCTGGTGCGCTCCCGCAAGTTCGCAGATTTTCGCGGCGGCAATGACATCGGGCGCCGTGCCCCTGCGCGCCTGGCGCAGCGTCGCAACGTGATCAATGTTGACTCCGAGTTTGATCATTACCGTGACCTCCGTGGTTCAATTTCACCGCAATCCGGCGATTCGTCCGGCAAGATGTTTTGCCAGCGCCTCGGCTTTTCGGATGGATTCATGCTGCACCATGACGCGAATCACGGGTTCGGTTCCCGATGGGCGGATGACCACGCATCCGACGCCGTTTATCTCCGACTCGCCTTCCCGGCGCACGTCTTCAAGCGCATTTTCCGAAGGCCAAACGCCGTTGACCGGCACCTTGGCATGGGCTTCGGGCACCGGTTGATACGCGTTGGCAAGGACGGACAACGGCTGGTCGCGCCGAATCATCGTGGCCAAGACGTGCAGCGCGGCGATCATTGCGTCGCCAGTTGTGTTGTATTCGAGCATGACAATGTGGCCGGACGACTCGCCGCCGAGCATGTATCCGTGTTCGCGCATGGGTTCTATCACATACCGGTCGCCCACTTTCGTGCGTAGGACGCGCCCGCCGAATGGTTTCAGCGCGCGTTCGAGCCCCGTGTTGGCCATGATGGTCGTAACCAGGGTCTTGTCCGGCAATTTGTCGCGTTCGAGCAGATCGGCGCCAAGAACGGCAAGAATCGCGTTGCCGTCGAGCATGCGGCCGTTTTCATCGGCCATGACGATACGGTCGCCGTCGCCGTCGAAGGCGATGCCGAGGTCCGCACGCTCCTTGATGACGGCCGCGCGCATGTCTTCGGGATGCACCGAACCGCAGTTGTGATTGATGTTGCGTCCGTTGGGCGCATTCGAAATCGGAATGACGGTTGCCCCCAATTCGGACAGGGTGAACGGGCCGACCTTGTAAGTGGCGCCGTTGGCACAGTCGCAGACGATTTTGAGGCCGTCGAGCCGCATACCTTTTGGAAAAGACGCCTTCACAAATTCGATGTAACGACCGACGGCATCGTCTATGCGCCGGGCCGTGCCGATGCGTTCATTGGTCGGGCGGATTCCATCGGTTTCCGGACATGAAATCAGGCGCTCGATCTCATCCTCCATTTCATCGGCGATTTTGAAACCGTCCGGCCCAAAAAACTTGATGCCGTTGTCCTGAAACGGGTTGTGCGACGCGGAAATCATGATTGCCCCGTCGCACCGGAGGCTTCGCATGATGTACGACACGCCCGGCGTGGGCAACGGCCCGACGAGCAACACATGCACGCCCATCGAGCAAAGACCGGCCGTCAGCGCGTTTTCGATCATATAACCGGATAAACGTGTGTCTTTCCCGATAAGAATGGTGTGTGGGCGATCTTCCCGCTGAAAGATATACCCCGCCGCCCGTCCCACTTTCAGCGCCGTTTCCGCCGTCATTGGATGGATGTTGGCGGTTCCGCGAATGCCGTCGGTGCCAAAAAGGCGATCTGCCATTGTGCAAAGTCTCCTCGTTGCCGGAATGAAAAACATTATATCACGTTGAAAGTCCGTAGACGATGGCGTCGCTCATACGGGCGACACGGGTCATGGCGCGCACATCGTGGACGCGAATGCACGATGCGCCGTTGGCAATGGCGATAGCCACGGTGGCCGCCGTGCCTTCCATTCGATCATGCACGGGAAGGTCCAGAACCGTCCCAATGGTTGATTTGTTCGATGTGCCTATCACCAAGGGCCTTCCGAAACGGGTGAAGGCGCGAAATCCGCGTAGGATGGCGAGATTATGCCCGACGGACTTCCCGAATCCAAAGCCCGGATCGAGCCATAGGGCCTCCTCGCGGATGCCCGCGCGAACGGCAAACGAGATACGCTCGTCGAAAAAGGCGCAAATATCGTCAATGACATTGTTGTAACGCGGACTGATTTGCATGGTCCGGGGCGTGCCGAGCATGTGCATCAGGACACAGTCGCAACCGGCCTCCGCCACGATATCCGCCATTTCAGGATCGTGCCGGAGCGCACTAATATCGTTGATCATGCGCGCGCCGAGCCTCAGCGCCCGGCGGGCCGTCTCCGCATGATACGTGTCCACGGAAATCGGAACGCCCAAGGGGACGACGGACTCGACAACGGGCATGATGCGCGCCCATTCGACTTCGACAGGGACCGGTTCCGCGCCCGGCCGCGACGATTCGCCGCCCACATCGAGAATATCGGCCCCGTTGGCAATCATCCCCCCGGCGACGGTTTTTGCCATGTCCAAATCGGCGATTCGCCCCCCGTCGAAAAAAGAATCGGGGGTGATATTCATGATGCCCATGACCCATGTGCGCGGGCCTTCCGCGTGAAGCCGCTCCGCAAGCAGCATGGGATCAGGCGGTTCCGGGCACTACATCGCCGGGTTGGGCCACCGGGCGTCCGGGCGCGCGTTCGGGCTTGACGGGAATCGGCGCCGGGGTTAGCGGGTCGCGATGTTTGGGTTCCTTGGGTGGCGGCGGCGGTATCAAATCCTGGCCGCCGTTTGCCCGGATAATTTCATCTATCTCATCCGCTTCGAGCGTCTCTTTTTCATAGAGTTCCTGCGCCAGCGCATCGAGGATAGGCCGGTTTTTCAGGATGAGATCCTTGGCGTCCGCATAGGCGTCATTCAGCAAACGATGGATTTCATTGTCAACCGCCGAAGCGGTTTCCTCGCTGAAATTCCGTTCCTTCAGGATGTCGCGTCCAAGAAAGACTTCGGCATTCGCCCCAAAGGAGATGGGCCCCAGATCGCTCATCCCCCACTCGCACACCATCAGATGCGCGCGTTCCGTCGAACTGCGAAGATCGCCCGCCGCGCCGCTCGAAAACTCGTTGAACACAACTTCCTCGGCGGCGCGTCCGCCCATCGCCATCCGCAAGGTGGCCAGGCAATAGGACTTGCTGACGTTGTGCCGGTCCTCCGTGGGGAGCCAACTCGTCAGCCCCAAGGCCGGCCCGCGCGGAATAATCGTCGCCTTGTGAATCGGATCGGTATGCGGGGTCAACCGGCCGACCAAGACATGCCCGGCTTCATGCACGGCTGTCAGGCGTTTTTCTTTTTCACTGATGGCCAGACTGCGGCGTTCCGGTCCCATCAACACGCGGTCCTTGGCATCTTCAAAGTCCTGCATGTTGACCTTGTCCTTGTTGCGCCGCGCGGCAAGCAAAGCGGCCTCGTTGACCATGTTGGCCAAGTCGGCGCCGGAAAAACCGGGCGTGCCGCGCGCCATTTTACGCACGTCCACATCATCGTCGAGCGGCAGGCCATTGTTACGGATATGGATGTGCAGGATGGCCTCGCGCCCGTTGATGTCGGGATTGCTGACCACCACCTGCCGGTCGAAACGCCCCGGACGCAACAGCGCGCGATCCAGGACGTCCGGTCGGTTTGTCGCGGCCATCAGGATAACGCCCTCGCTGGTGTTGAACCCATCCATCTCAACCAGCAACTGGTTCAACGTCTGCTCGCGTTCATCGTGGCCGCCGCCGAGTCCGGCCCCGCGCTGGCGGCCGACCGCGTCAATTTCATCAATGAAAATGATGCACGGCGCATGTTTCTGGCCTTGTTGAAACAGGTCGCGGACACGGCTGGCGCCGACGCCGACGAACATTTCCACAAAGTCCGATCCACTGATACTGAAGAAGGGGACATTGGCCTCGCCGGCCACGGCCCGCGCCAGAAGCGTCTTGCCCGATCCGGGCGGTCCGACCAGCAGCACGCCCTTCGGAATCTTGCCGCCGAGACGGCTGAATTTTTTCGGATCCTTGAGGAAATCAATGATTTCCTGCAGTTCTTCCTTCGCCTCGTCCACGCCGGCCACGTCGTTGAACGTGACGGGCTTGTCGCTTTGATTGATCAGGCGCGCGCGGCTTTTCCCGAAGGAAAGCGCCTTGTTGCTGCCCCCCTGCATTTGACGAAACATGAAAAACCAGAAGACACCGATGATGAGGATCAGCGGGACGACCTGATACAAAAGCCCCATCCAGAGCGTGTCTTCCATTTTCGGCTCGATGGTGACGCCGTTTCGCTCCAACGTTTCGAGCCATTCCTTGGGAACTTCGTGGTAATAGAACCGGATCGAGTTGTTGCCCTTGACCGGAGAGATGAAATCGGCCTTGAAATCGTAGCGCTGATCGCCCAACATGGTGTAGGAAACGCGTTTGATATTCGCATCCTTGAGGGCCTGCTCGAAATCCCGGACCGTCAACTTTTCCTGGGATCGCTGCGTGTTCGAAAACTGCGACCATGCCAGCACGGCAATCATCAGCAGCACGATCCACAGGGAGACTTGCTTGAAAAAACTGTTCATTACGTATTCGACCGCCTTTTCTTTTGGCCAAAAATGGAGACACCCTCCATTTGAAGCCATGATACCATACCTTGGTCGAACAAACAAACGAACCGTAATCCCCGGCTAAGGAAGCGATTGGGGCGGGTCATGTCAAATTGAGTC
>DAOTMJ010000025.1 GCA_035450225.1 Candidatus Hydrogenedentota bacterium | reverse complement strand
ACTGGCGTCCTGGGCTATGCTCAATACGTCCCTCCGGGACTTCGTGGCGAACGCCTTATCATTCGACTGATCTGAAAATGGACAAACTCAAAGGACAGGCTGGACAGCCTGTCCCACACGGCGATTTCAGGCCGGAAATACCATGAAAATCGCATTCATCAACCTGCCGTTTGAACGGACGATCGTGCGCCGATACATGTGCACCTACCATTCGGCCATGATGAAGTTGGCACCCTACGAGTTGCTACAGCTGGCCGCCTGCGCGCGCGAATGGAACGACGCAGACATCTGTTTCATGGATGCCATCGCGGAAGAATGTGGCGAGGCGGAAGTCCACGCATTTCTTGCCTGCCATCACCCGGATGTGGTGGCCGCGCTTATCGGCATCGAGACCGTCTCGGCGGACTTGGCGTGCATGGACCGAATCAAGGCCGCGTTTCCGAATATCGCGATCGTGGTATTCGGACATTACCCCACGATATTTCCGGAAGAGATTCTTGAAAAGTCGCGCGTGGACGCCATCTTGCGCAATGAGCCGGAAAAGGTCTTTTCCGACTATCTCGACGCCCGCAAAAACGGGATGTCATTGAGGACGATACCGGGTCTCGCGGCACGGGACGAACAGGGCGCCGTGTTCGCAAATCCGCCGGAACGCATGCTCGACCTCGACACGCTGCCCTTTCCGGATTTTTCCCTGTGCGACATGAACCGGTACGAGGAATGGCTGCTGGGCGGACCCTGCGGCGTCCTGTTGAGCGCCCGCGGATGTCCGTTTACCTGTACCTACTGCACGACGACCTATGGGCGGCGGCTGGTCGCCAAAAAACCGGAAACGGTGGTGGCCGAATTGAAGGCGATGTGCGCCCAAGGCATCCGCGTCGTCCGGTTTCTCGACGACACCTTCACGTTCAGTTCCAAACGGGTCATCGCGATCTGCAAGGGAATCCTGGACGAAGGTCTGCGCGTCACATGGTCGTGCCTTGGGCGCATTGACACGCTCGATGCGGACATGCTCGGCTGGATGAAGAAGGCCGGCTGCGTGCGTATCGCCGTCGGCATCGAAAGCTACTCGCCCAAGGTGCTGGAATTTCTCGGCAAGACCGGCGATCCCGCCACGTTCAACGCGCGGCTTCAACAGGTTCGCGACGCCGGTATCGAGTGCGCCGGCACCTTCATGGTGGGCGCTCCCGTCGAGACCGAGGCCGATTTTCAGCAGACGCTGCGCGAACTCCTGCGGTCGCCTATCGATCTGATTGGCGTAAACGTCGTCACGCCATACGCAGGCACCCCGTATTTCGACCGCGTAAAAGACGACCTGATTTTTAGTCTGATTCCCTACGAGTGCCGGTTCCGGGATCGGCGCTTCATGGACGAAGCGGTCGCCCGCGAACGCCGCCTGTACCGGCGTTTCTACCTGCGGCCGTCCGTCATGTTGCGCCAGTTGCGGGCCGTCATGCGATTCCCCGGCCAGAGCCTGCGGCTCCTGGGCTATCTCTTGCGTGCGGGAATGGTCAACCAGCCGATTACGGGACGCGGGGAAACGACATAGAATGCGAAAATTCCGTATTACTCTTCCACGCCGATTCCCTTGACAACCCGGCGCATGAACATCGGCAGCAATCGCGCAAGAAACCACGGATCGGGGTAATCCCGCGCAATTCTCGCAAGCCGAAGGGGATTGAGATAGAATCGGCGCCACGCCTTGCGTTGAATAGCAAACAGCACGGAGTCGGGAACCGCCGAAAAATTGACCGGCTGTACGCTGAAGTCTTTTTCCCAATAACGAACCTTTGCAAGTTTCTCGGGTTGCAGTTCCTTGAGTTGCTCGTACAACTCCGTATTGGGATATGGAACGACCGTAAAAAAGGACACTGTGTGAAGTTTCGATTGGCAAACGACGTCCACCGTCGCCTTGAGGTCTTCCTCGGTTTCGGTGGGGAAGCCCATGATGGTGTTGCCATTGGCAAGGACGCGCCGTTTGATGGCCTGTTCGACGCACCAGATGAACTTGGGGATGCTCAGGTGTTTTTTGATGAGTTCCTGGATGCGGGGCGAACCGGATTCCAGCGCAAAGGACGCTTGGTGCAGGCCGGTTTCCACCAGCGCATCCAGTACTTCTTCGGTCAACGTATGGCTTTGCAGGCCGTTGGGCGCTCCCAGCTTGATTTTGACGCCTTCCTTGCGCATCAAGTCGGCAAACTGAATCGCGCGCTTGGCATCATGGTTGAAGGTGTCGTCCAAAAACTCGACCTCGGTGATCCCGTACGTCCGAACATAGTGTTTTAGTTCCTCCACGATTCGTTCGGCGGAATGCGCGCGAAAGCGTTTCCCAAAAATGCTGTGACAGTAAGTGCAAAGCCGGGGACAGCCGCGGCTGCTGAACATCGAAACATAGCGGTGCGGCGGAAGGTTTCCGAAGGAGAAGTCTCTCCAATATTGCGACACGTCGAGCAAATCGTACGCCGGAAAGGGAAGGGAGTCCAAGTCCTCGATGACGGGCATGGAGCCGGGATTGCTTATAATGGCGCCGGAAGCGTCCCGCCAGAAAAGACCCGGAATGTGCGAAAAATCCGAACCGGCCAACCAGGCCGACACAATCGCTTCGAAGGGGCGCTCTCCCTCGCCGCGAACACCGGCGTCGGCAGCCGTGTTTTCGAGGGCCGTGGCGCCGAACGACGACACGTGCGGACCGCCCAGCACAATTAGCGAATTGGGAAGTCCCTGCCGAATGGCGGTGGTAAGGCTGGGAAGCGTGTCCGCATAGAGAGTGAACGTGCCGATGCCCACGACATCGGCCTCAAATTCGATGGCGCGCCGCGCCACTTCCTGCAGCGAGCAGTTTTCCGCCCTTTGATCCAAAAGGCGGATCTCCACATCGAAACATTTCCTAAGGTAGGCGGCCAAGTAAAGGATTCCAAGCGGAGGCGTGGTCCCTGGAAAGTAAATGGAATTGCGACCCAAGCAGGTCAAGAATACGCGTAATTGCTTCATATGCATCAAATCCCTTGCGTGCCGCATGCAAGTGCGCAAGCGTCTGCATTATCCCACCTTCCGGAAGCCCATTCAAAGACGCCCGATAACGGCGGAAGGCGTTCCGGCAAAAAACACGCCGTCATGGTTTGCCAAGACGAGGCCGGACAATGCCCAGCCCCAGTGTTTTGCGCAACAGTACGCGACCCATATTCCGGATTCCGAATGTAAACTGGAACCGGTACAAATAGGCGCGCCGGTCGAAAAGACCAGCCATGATGCGCGCCAACACCACCACGAAGGGCGCTAGAGGGGCCATCAGGGCGCCTATAAAAGACCGATCGAGTACATTATTGATCTTTCGGGCCACTGGCGCGGAAAACGCGCACGCCATCACCAGTTCGATGGCCAAAACGCGGTAGCGGCTGCTCAAGACTTTCGACGGAAAGAATGGACGCATTTCATCGAGGATGGATTGAACATCACCCGGCGTCAAGGCGCCCGTTTCCAGCGCGATTCGGGTAATTTCCGTCTTGGGAAGATACGCCAGAAAATGCAGGTTCACCAGATTCGGCCTGGTTTCGTAGATGAACTCCAGCATCTGTCGGAGATGATCGGGAGTCTCTCCGGGCAAATTGGCGATGAAATCCGTTTCGACGCGCATACCCAGCGCTCTGGCCTTGATCAAAAGGCGTTTGGCATGTTCCGTGGTTTCGTTACGTCGTAAGACGTCCCGTCGAACATCCTCGCAGGCGCTTTGCACGCCGATTTCGATAGTAACGCATCCGCTGCGTGCAATCATTTCAAGCTTGTCGTCGTCCAACAACAGCGGATGCGTCTGCACGTTGAATGGTATTCCTATTTCAACGGGATAACGTCGACTGAATTCAGCCAGCCACTCCCTGTCCGCGGCGAAAACGTCGTCGTGAAACTCGATATGTTTCGGACAATATCGTTCTTTGGCATGCCGCAGCTCTGCAAGCACACAGTCCACCGACCGTACGCGATAATAGGAAGCGCCGTGTTGTGCGTAGAGATCGCGAATGGCGGCATCATTGCAGAAAGTACATGAGTAAAAGCACCCTCGCATGCATACCGTCGAATACATGGCGGACAGCGAACGGTTGATCGCATGATGCAGTTCCTTCTGAAGCGGAGGAAGCCGATTCAGGTCGCAAGGCACCGGGGATAGACCCCGGTTGATGACCTGCCCGTCGAGCATATTCCACACGCCCGGAAGTTTGCTCGCTTCCAGCATGCGGGTTTTCTCAATGCCGAGATTGTCCAGCGCGTCCAGCAAGGCCGGGAACGAATGTTCGGCCTCGCCGGTAACGACAAAATCAATGTCGGCGTGCTGCGCGACCGCGTCGGGAAGCAGTGTGGCATGTACGCCGCCGCAAATCACAATAAGCCCGGGACAGCGCGACTTGAGCTGCCGAATCAGACCCAGAATACGGGCAAAGGTAAGGGAAGTGATCGAAAAACAGACGACTTCGGCCCGATACGACAACAAATCGTCGCAGATTTGTTTTTCCGTCAAGGCGAAGATTCGTTCTAGGAAACGGTTATTTACCAGATATTGGCGGGGGCAAGAACAGTCCAGATAAAGGTAAACTTCGTGCGCAGAAGACTTCAAAACAGCCAACAGGGATTGGATTCCCAAGGACCCGGCATCGAAATCGTAGAAAAGAACCCGCATGTAATACTCCGCGAACAGACATCGTCAAATTATAACACTCTTCACACGAAGATCCCCTTGACGAGCTGGCGCGCCAACATGGGAACATACTTCGGCAGATAGAGCGGATTCGGATAGACGCTGGCCAGCCGGAGCATGCGAATTGGATTGAAAAAGAACCGTCGCAACGCCTTGCGCTGATAGGCGTACAACACGTGGTCGGGCACTTCGGAAAGATTCACCAGATTACTGGGAAATCCCCTGTAGACAAATCCGCTGAGTTTCTCGGGATGGGTCTGCATGACACGGTCATACAGTTCGGTATTAGGATAGGGCGTTACGGTAAAGAACGAGGCCAAGTGAACGGACGAATTGCAGATCGTGTCAATGGTCTGTTGGATATCCTCTTCCGTTTCCGTGGGAAATCCGAGCATGGCAAGACCGTAAGTAAACACGCGTCTACGGACGAGTTTGTCAACGCCCGCGAGAAAACGCGGAATGTCCAAGTGCTTCTCCATGTATTTCTGGATTTTCGCGGATCCGGATTCAAGCGGACAGCACGTGTAATACATGCCGGCGTCCACGAGTGCGTCAATCATGTCCGGCGTGAGCGTGTCTCCGCGAATCCCATTAGGGAACGCGATTCGCAATTTCAGATTCTGGCGCAGCGCCATATCGCAAAAATCCATCATGCGGCGTGGATCCTGATTGAAAATATCGTCATAGAACTCGATTTCATGGACACCGTACGTCTTCTGCAAATGCTCGATTTCGGCGATGACGCGTTCGGCACTCTGGGCACGGAACCGCTTGCCAAAGATACGATGGCAGTAGATGCAGCCATAGGGACACCCGCGGCTGCTAAAAAGACCAATGTACTTGCGGGGCGGGACATTAGCCATGGCCTCGTGCCGCCAGTACTTGGGCAGATCAATCAAGTCGTACGCAAGAAACGGAAATGTGTCCAGATTATCCAGCATGGGCGTTGGCCCCGGATTGACGGTAATCTCGCCGGCTGCGTTGCGCCACACGAGTCCCGGGATATGGCCATAATCGTTTCCTTCGGCGCGAGCCTGCAACACCTGTTCAAGGGCCAATTCGCCTTCGCCGGTAATGAGCATGTCGGCATGGGGAACATCGTCCATCACGCCCGCGCCAAAACCCGTAACGTGGGGCCCGCCCAAGACGATGAGCGCGTTCGGCAAGGCTTTGCGCGCCTTCAAGGCCAGTTCCGGCAGCAAAGGCGCAAACGGTGTCAGTACGCCAAAACCGATTACGTCCGCATTGAATTCGGCCGCCGAGCGGACGATATCGTCGGATGACGTGTTGTCAAGGCGCTGATCCAGCAACTTCATGTCCAGCGGCATGCGGTTGCGAAGGTAAGCCGACAGGGACAATATCCCCAAAGGGGGAGTGATTACCGGAAATTCCGAAGTCCGCAATCCGACACTTGCCAGGAAAAGACGAGTTCGTCCCATTACAATTCCTTCAAGTCTGATATCCCCCCAAGGAGGCCTTCAGTCCGATATTCCTGCCTGTCATTTCGAGGGAAGATCTGTTTTCTACAGCCAGTCATAGCGTACGTCAAGCCCACAGGATTTGTCAAACCGAACATTGAAAATGGCCGAAAGAGACCCGGCCGGATGAGATCGGCTTTTCAAGGAAGGTTTGATTGTTTGCGGGGAAACGCAAAGACTTGTATATTCGATTCGAGCAGACAACTATCGGATTGCAATCGGATGAGCGAGGATTCGAATATCGGCGGCTTGGATTTGCGCGGCGCGTGCCGCGCACTGCTGCCGCTGGGGGCGGTCATGGCGCTGGCCCTCGCGCTTCGCATGTACCGGCTTGGCGAACAGTCGGCATGGATTGACGAATTTCAATTGGCAGGCAATCTCGACGCGCCAAGCATGGCCACATATATCCAATTGTTGCGATTTCGCGGCCGGGACGGATTTCCCTTCTATTACATCATTTTCTATTACTGGAACTGGCTCGGCGCGTGTTTCGGCGTCGATGGCCCCTATTTCCTGCGGCTGCTTGCACTGTTGTGCAACATGGCGTCAATCCCCCTGTTGTATGTATTGACGCGGTCGTTTTTCGGGCGGGCGGCGGCGGGATTGGCCGTGCTGTGTTTCGCGCTTTCGCCGACGCAGATCTGGTATGCGCAATCCATCCACGTCACGGCGTTCTGGCAGTTGCTGGCGTTGGTCTCGATCTTCGGTCTGCACCGCGCCGTGTGTACGCGGCGGCCGGGATGGTGGCTGCTGGTTTCGACGGCCAATCTCATGATGGTATGGACACAGCCGTTTGCCGTTTTTCTGGTGGGCATCGAGGGGGTGTACATCCTGTGGCGGCTGCGGCCGCATTTCCGCGAGGCAGTCGCATGGACAGGCCTCCAGTTTCTCCTTTGCCTCTCCATTTTCGCCTGGATGTGGCGCGCCTTCCGCGACGTCCAAAAACCCGAAGAGGACTTCACCTATCTGCTGCCGTCGCTGAAATCCTTCCTGGCGGATTGGCTCGCCGACGACGCGGTCATAAGCAACGATCCCTTTGTGTTCCAGGGACAGACATGGGGCTTCCTGTCGAGCCGGGCGCAACAGGTAGTGGTGGATGCGCACGCCTGGATTGATTGGGCCCTGATCGCCTTTTCGGGCCTTTGCATCGCCTATTGCGCGGGGATGGTGGTCCATGCGCTGTGGAAAGGCGGGCATGATCGCTTCCGGACACCCGGCGCGGCCCACGGCGCGGCGTTGATCCTCGCCGTGGCGCTTTGTCCCGTGTGGATACACCTCCTCGTAACCGTCGCGTGGCGTCCGATTATCCTGCCCCGATTCACCAGTTACTCCGCACTGGCGGTATACGCCGCCGTTGCGGGCGGAATCGCCTTCCTCCCATGGCGCACACTCCGAAAGAGCGCCATCGGCCTGTTGATGTTCTTCTACGCCTATCAACTTTCGCTGGCCTTGCCGGCGGCGCAACGCACCGATTACGGCGCCGCGGTGCGCCACATTGCGGCGGAAGCAAGACCGGATGACACCGTGCTGGTGGCGGGCACTTTCATCAGTTGGGAAGCGTTCCGTTACAACGCGGGAAACCTGCCCTTCGAAATCCTGCCAGCCTGTTCGCTGGATGCCGCAAGCGATAAGGCGGCCCGACTCCTGGCCGCAAACGGCCACGCCGTTTGGGTAGTCATCGAACCGTTTGTGTTCACGCTGCCCCCGCTTGAACAATTCGAACAAAATCTCGCCGCGCACGGTCTTTCATGGTCGCGCCGCCTCTTTCCCGGCATGAACGGCCTCTACCTGTATCGGATCGCTTCCGCGCCGGAAGGCGGAACGACGCCAAGGGCCGCGCCCGTCGAAATCGTGGCGGTAACGGATTACGCGCACATCCTCCGGGACTTGGGATACGATACGCACGATCCCGTCGCGGAACGGGCCTTGCGCGAAGCGTGGGATGTCGAATTCGTGCCGACAACCTTCTATTACTCGATGCTTGCGCTGCATTTGGCCGCGGAGGGTCATCTGGAAACAGCCCGGCGCGCCGCCGACCGCGCCATCGCGCTCGATGAACAATTGGCCTTTTCGCGCTTCGTGCGCACGGTAATCCTTGGCGAAAGCGGCGAGGAGAAAGCCGCGCAAGCCGAATTCAACCAGGCCCTCGCGTTGGACTGGATCGGGTACGTCCGCCTGTATGGACCGCTTTTCGCCGCGCTATATTGGGAAAAGGATCCGGCCCAGGCACGGGCGCGCATCGGGGAACTGGATCGCTTCCATGTGTTCATGCCGTACGTGTGTTATGTTCGCGCCGGAACGATGAAAGCGGTTCCGCCGCTGTCTGCATCCCGATGAACGGACGCGGGCAAGGTTATTCGGACCCATCATCCGGCGGCGCGATATCGTATTGGCGCATCTTACGCCAAAGCGTCGAACGCGATATCCCCAGTTTTTTTGCGGCGGCCGTCTGGTTCCAGTCAAGCCGTTCGAGCGTCGCGCGAATCGAATCCGCCTCCACACTCTCGAGCGATTGGATATGGTCGGCGGTGTAGTTTGGCAAGGCAAAACGCGGCCGCACGCCCTGCCGCACATCGTCGGGCAGATCGCCGACCGTGATCAGGTCGCCGTCGGCCATGATGACCGCATGGGCGACGATGCTCTCCAATTCGCGGATATTGCCCGGAAACGCATAGTTCCGAAGCAGAATCTGCGAGGCCTCGTCAAAACCACGTACACGCTTGCCGAACTTTGCATTGCACCGGGCCAGAAAATGCCCCACCAGCGCGGGCAACGCGTCGAGGCGCTCGCGAAGCGGGGGAATGCGGATCTGTATCACGTTCAACCGGAAATACAAATCCTCGCGGAATTTGAACGAACGAACCGCCTCGACCAAATCGCGGTTCGTCGCCGCCAGCACACGCACATCCACGCATTGGGCCGCAACGGCCCCAACGGGCCGCACCTCGCCGTTCTGCAACACGCGCAGCAGTTTCGCCTGCGTCAGCGGGGCCATGTCCCCAATCTCGTCAAGAAAAATGGTGCCCCCGTCCGCTTCCTCGAACAAGCCCCGCTTGTTGGCGTCCGCGCCCGTAAACGCCCCTTTGAGATGTCCAAAAAGTTCGCTCTCCAGCAGGGTTTCGGGAAGCGCCGCGCAGTTCACCGCCACAAACGGGCGATCCCGCCGCGCGCTCAACTTGTGGATCGCGTGCGCCAGCACCTCCTTCCCCACGCCGCTTTCGCCCAGCAACAGCACCGTGCTGTCCGTCGGCGCAACCTTTCGCACAAGTTCGAGCACCCGGCGCATCGCCGCGGACGATCCCATTGTCTCCTCGAGAAAACTCTGCTCGAAATGACTCAGGCTCGCATCCGATGCCTTTTTCCGCAACGCCTTTCCAACAACCAACGCCACATCCGATGCCAGACAGGTCTTTGGCAAATAAAAATAAGCCCCCGCACGAATACCGTCAATGGCCCTATCAATACGGTCCAAGGGAAACAACAGAATGATCGCCGTACCCGGCTGGCGGCGTTGCGTAAAGGAGACGACCTCGACATCCGTATCGTTGCCCAAATCAAGATCCAGCACCACCACATCAAACGGTTTGCGCGTCAGAATTCTGAACAATCCCTTCGAATCATGGCATCGTTCCGTCACATATCCCGCCGATTCGAGAAAGCGCGCCAACGTATCACCATAGGCAATATCCGCACAAGCCACCAGTATTCCGGCTTTATCCATTTGATCGTTTCGCATTGAAACATCCCTTTCCGGCCATTGTTCTATCGTATCAAAACGAAGCGATCCGATCAATGGATTCGAGGATGGCCCCAAGAATTACCACATCCACCTCACTAAACCCATGATACAAGACACTCTTCTTGTTGTCTGAAAAGTCCTTTTCATCGCTCAAGTCCTTTATGTTTTTCTCTAATGGGACTTGAGAGTACCGAGTTCTTGAGACAAAAAGATGAAAATTTCCACGAAGATTGGCGTTTCCGGGCCATTTCATGTCGGATCAGGCAACGAGATCTTGTTTTGAAATTGAAAATGGCCGCTTGGTAGCGCCGATTTCCAAATCGGCATGTCGTGTTTCAGCAAGCCGATTTGGAAATCGGCGTTACATTCCGAGCCCTTCACGACTCCGAGAACACGGTACTCTCAAGTAATGGGACTTCAAGCGAAATGTTCCTGAAGAAAGGCCAGATCGAGTTGGGGATAAACCGGGAAACGTTTCAAGAGTGTTTCGGTAGCGGCACGGGCCTCGGCAAGCGCGGCATCGTCTATTTCATATTTGATTTTGCTGGGCTTACCGGCATTGGGCCCGGATTCGACGACGCCGGGTTTCGTCTGCGACAGCGCGAACCGGATGATCCGGGCAATCTCACGCATTTCGGACGTTCCCATGCCGAGGGTCGTCACGGCGGGTGTGCCGATGCGCAATCCGCTGGTGATCAGCGGCCCATGGGGATCGTAGGGCAGCGAATTCGAGTTGAGCGTGATGCCGCAGGCGCGAAGCACGGCCGCGCCCTGTTTGCCGGTCAGTCCGAGGGGACGCATGTCAATCAACATAAGATGGTTGTCCGTGCCGCCGGTCGAGAGGACCAGCCCCTCCGCGATGCACGCCTCGGCAAGCGCGCGCGCGTTTTCGACTATCCGTTTCGCATAGGCTTTGAACGACGGTGTATTGGCCTCGGTGAGCGCGACGGCCTTGGCGGCCATGATATGGCCGAGCGGGCCTCCGATGACCAGCGGACAGCCCTTGTCCACATATTCGGCAAATTCGGCTGTGCACAGCACAATCCCGCCCCGGGGACCGCGCAGGGTCTTGTGCGTGGTCGAGGTAACTATGTGGGCGTGGGGCATCGGATTGAAATCGCCCTCGAACACGCCTCCCGCGACAAGCCCCGCAAAGTGGGCCATGTCCACCATGAACACCGCGCCCACGGCGTCCGCAATGGCGCGCATGCGGCGGAAATTGATTTTCCGTGGATAGGCGCTGAACCCCGCAAGCAGGATAAGCGGCTTGATTTCGCGCGCCATGCGCTCGATTTCATCGTAATCAATCAGATTCGTCTCGCGGTTCACGCCGTAACTGTACGCATCGAACATTTTGGCCGACACATTGCGCCGGTACCCGTGCGTGAGGTGGCCGCCGGAATAGTAATCCATGCCGAGCAGACGTTGATGGCCAAGGGCGTCACGCACGGCTTCCCATTGTTCCCGCGTCGCCTTCGCGGGATCCGTCAACCCCAGTTTCGTGAGTTCCGGCGTTTCCACGCGCGCCTGCAAAACCGCCCAATAGGCAATCAGGTTCGCGTCCGCGCCGCTGTGGGGCTGGACGTAGGCGTGGTCGCATTGAAACAGTTTGCGCGCCTGATCGCAGGCATACGCCTCGACCGCGTCCACATTGTCGCAGCCCTCGTAAAACCGCGTGCCGGGAACGCCCTCCGCGTATTTGTCCGTCAGCAGATTGCCCATCGCCAACTGGGTCGAGAGCGAACAATAATTCTCGCTGGCGATCAACTTGAGATACCGGCGCTGATCGGCCAGTTCCTGGACGATGGCCTTCGCCACAGCCGGCGCCTGCTTGGCCGTCTCGGACAGGTTGGCGATATAGGCCAGAAATCCCTCGTCCAGTGCTTCCGGCGGGGTCTTTTTCAAATAGGCCTGACATGGATTCATGGGCACAAGGTTTCCTCTCTTTATCATAAAGCGATCATCATGCCTTAGCGGCGCGGCTTGTCCACGTCCGCTGTAAGCGATTGTTGGTTTCTTGGTCCGCAACATCTGTGTGTAAAGCACAGAAATTGCGGAGAAAGAAATTATACGCCTGATTGAGGCATTGTGGCTGAGCCGCTTTAGGTTTTTCTTGTGGTTTCCTCGTTCATCGGTGCTCTCATACGGCAACAACGTTCAATGAAACATAGTCCTTCACGTATTCCGGTATCACCTCGCGCCAGCCGTTCAGCGCCTTGATGTCGGCCAGCGAGACTTTGGGACTCTCGGCCAGTCGCCCAAATGCGCGGGGATCCATGATAGCGCGAGCCGCGCCGTTGCCCAACAAGCAAATAGTATCGGTTTGACGACATGCCTTGCAAAGCGGGCGAAAGGGCCGTGGATGGGCTGTTTATCGCTGGGCGGATGGCGGGGCAACGGGACGCGGCGGCGCTTCGGGGGCCAGAGCCGCGTCCGTGCGCAGGGATTTGCTGTCGAAGGCCTCGTCCAGCAATCCAAAGATTCGCATGACGCTTCGCCGGCCGCCGAGCAAAGCCCGGCGTTGTTCGGGCGTGGTGGCGCCGAGTTCGTCATCGAGCAGGAGATCGAGGTATCCGAGCAGGGCGGTGAGGGGCGATCGCAAGCGTTGCGAGACGCTGGTCAGCAGGCCCGTTTTGAGTTCATTGACCTGGCGAAGTTCCCGGTTCAGATGGCCGAGACGGGCGTTGGCGAGTTGCGTGGCTTCCTGCAGTTCTTTCTGCTCGGTGATGTCGCGCGCGATGGCCACGAAAAACTTGCGCGCGTTGCGGATGAATGAGCGGACATGCAAATCCACGGTCCGTTCGATGCCGTCGGCGTTGAGAAAAATCTGTTCGCCGTGGTATTCGTTCCGTTCATACAGGGCGGCCAGTTGTTCCGACAACGTTCCGTCGTCGAACAGCAGGCTTCGAAACGGCTTGCCCAGCAAATTTTCGCGAAAGATGCCGAAAAACTCGCAGGCGCGGTTGTTGGCTTCGGTGATGAGTTCGTTTTCGTCGTACACGAGAATGGGTTCGGCGGCATGGTCAATGATGGTGCGGAGCATCGTTTCGGAGGACGCCAGCGCATCCGCCCGCGCCTCCAGCGCCTCTTCCGTGTGTTGAAGGAGCGTGTTGGTGGTCGCGACAATCCAGCCGCAGACGGGGATGCTGGCCACCTTGACGAAGATCACGCCGGGCGGCAATGCCAGCCCGGCCAACGCCCATTCGATGGCGATGACCAAAAGGTACGCGCCACAGGTAACGGCGGACGCGAGCAACATGCCTCCGAAACTGCGGCGATACACTGTGTATCCAACCAGAAACAGCAGGTAAAGCGTAAAAAACTCGCTCTCCTCGGCGCCGGTAAAAAAAACGACGCATGAAATTTCGGCGACATGGATGGCGAAATTGAACGGGGAAGCGAACCATTCGTAGCGATGCGTCAACAACACCGTGTGCACAAAAGCGGCATGCAGCAGCACCACAACGGTGATGACGGCCAAATCCGTGTAGGAACCGACGGCGAATCCGGTGAGAAAAATCCCCGCCAAAACGACGTACGCCACATACCGGAAAACAAGGCCGATTTTTTCGAGACGAAGCCCCAGCGCCAAGCGAACGTCGCTGTCGCTTGCGATTGGACGGCCGCCGCGTTTCAACAGCCCCCTCTCAATCAGGATGTTTTTCATGCGATTACTTCAGAACAACCCATGCCTCCGGCACGCAATCCGCGCCGAGCCGCTGGCCCGCCGGCGAGGCTTTGAACGCATCGAAGTCTTCTCCCTTGGGTGGCAGTTGGACCCATTCGCCCGCCTTGGCGCGCTTGAGCCGCTCCACCGCATAACCCCGCTCAATCATGGAAACCGTCGCATTGCGGTCTTTTTCGGCGCGCGCATCCTCCTCGTACAGAAGTTTGCGGTCCTTGTTTTCCGCCGCGACGATTTGCCGGGCCTCGTCCCGCTGCCGGGCATCGAGCGACGGATCGTCCCGGAATTCCAGGTAGCCGCGGTTGTTTTCGCCCGCAATCCGACGGGCCTTGAGATCGGCAACTTGGCCGCTACGCTCGCGCAACGAGGACAGAACCGCCGCTTTCGTATCAGCGGCCGCCGCGCAGGCCGCCGGAAGGAGAAACGAACGCACGGGATCTCGCCACGACGTCTTCTTCGGCTCCGGCACAGGCACGGTGTCGGTTTTCCCTTCGATAAAATCCAGCGAAGACGCGGCGCGCTGCTGGATTTCCTGTCGGATATCCACCGTGATATGCGCCTCGAATTTGTTCGGAATGCGAACGCAACCCATCGCGGCCGCAAAGACGGCCAGAACGACAACGACGACCATCCGTTTCATTTCCAATACCTCCTTGCCGGGCCGCAGGCGGCCCCTCGTTGGCATAGACGATTCATGCTCCAAAATTATTCGCCCGGCCGTTGTTTCAAGTGTGTATTCCTATTGCAGCAATTTGATTCCGTCGGCGATGGCGCCCGGTTCGATGTTGAGATCAATGGTCAAGTCCATTTTATCGCTGGAAAGCGTTATTTGTCCCACGAAACCGTCGGGCGTGTACGCCAGCGTGAGTTTTGCGCCGTCGAAGGGCCGTTCGCCTTCCTTGCCGAGGAGTTCGCCCACGATGCGATCCACGGGCTTGTTGCCGGCCATTTTGGCGAATTGCGAGGCCAGCAAGGCCTTGAGGGCGCTTGTGCTCACCGAAACCGGCCCGTCGGAAACGGCGTCAATCCGGCAGTCTTTGAGGCCGGAGGCGTCAGATTCAACCGTCAGACTGCCGCTGCCTTTTCCGCTCAGATTCAATACCGGCAGGGTCTTGGACAAAAGGCCGAGATCCGCGCCGGTGAATTGGGCCTTGACCGTCAGCGGCCGGCCTTCCCGCAAGACGGCGAATGCGATATCCGCGGCAACGCCGCCACCGAACATTGTACCCTGAAGCCCATTGAACTTGATTGTATCGCCTTCGATTGCAACCGGTCCCTTGACGTCGCCCGCCGCAACGCCGGCAATCGCCAGCTGCGCGGCCTGCACGTCGCCGGTGGCGGCCAGACCATCCGTACAGGACCATTCGCCGGCGGTTTTCAGGGTTAGCCCCTGAATCGCAACCGTGCCGCCACCGAAGGAAAGCGTTTCGGCATCGGTCGTGAATTCGATTTTGTTCGTGCAGCGCCCCTCGGCGCATGCGGCCGTGCAGGCCGCCGCCGCCGTTCCCTTGGCCTCGTCGAGCAGCCCCATGGCCACAAGGCTTTGGAAGTCCGTTTGGAACGTCCAGGGCGCGGTGAATCCCCACGGGCTGGAGGTGAATTCGGCCTTTGGACAGGACAGGATCGTACCCGCGCCGAGCGATGCCTGGAGATTCTCGGCGGTTCCTTTGGATTTGATGTTGTCGAACTGAATGGCGCCCGCAAGGGTCGCCGTGGTCGGCAAGGCCGATCCGGCGTATCCGAACCCTTCCACCTTCACATCGAGAGTGGCCGTCGTGACACCGTTCTTGTTTTCGACAGGCGCGGTCAGTTTCACGCGTCCGCTCAACCCCAGCGACGGCAGGAGGGCCAGATCGAACTCCCCGGCCACGTCCGCGCCGACCTCGAAAGTACTGAAATCGGCCGAATAGTCTTTCAAGACCAGCGAGGCGTTTTCGCCCAAACGCACTTCCAGCGAGGGACCGTCCACATTCCAGTAGGGCGTGTTGTTCGCGTTGATCACGCCCTTGATTGAAAGCGCCTGGCCCTCCGGCGCGCGCAGGGCGCCATATCGGAACGGCGCCGCGGAAAGGTCCATTGCCGCCTTGTACGTCTGCGAAGAGGGTATCGCCGTCAGTTCGGCCGTTCCGTTCAGCCGCGCATCCAGCGCCGCAAGCACGTCGCTTCCGGCCAACGTCGCGGCCACGGCGCGGGGATCCAGTTGATCGAGGGAGGCCTTGTATTCGACACGGAACGGCGTTGTGCCGCGCCCCATCCCAGCCCTTACCGTGGCGGCGACGGATTGATCGCCGATTTGGGCGGAAAGGGTTCCGTCCATGCCCTTGTCGAAAGCCAGTCGCAACAGCGGAGCGGTGCTGTTGAACGTAAACGAAACATCAGCGGGTTCGCCGTTGGGGCCGATCCACCGGGGCGCCACGCGCGCGTTGAGCGTATAGGTCAGATTTTTTTCAAATTGAAGATCCACGGCGCCGCTCAACCCGTGGAAACCCGGCAAGGAGTCCATCGCCGCCCGCGCATCCTTTGGAAGCGCCGCAACCAGATCGTCTCGCGACCAATCCTTGATTTCCACACGGGCCTTCATGTCGGCCACTTCGGTTCCGTTCATCGAGGCGGCGATTTTTTGCCCGCGGTTCAGCGTGGCTTCGAGATCGAGTTTGAGTTGTTCGCCGCCGCCGCCCTTGCCTTGCAACGACAGATTGCCCTCGTAATACTCATGGTCCTTGGGGCCAATCGCCAAGTCCTCGCCGGCGACGCTGATGTTCGTCCCGTCGAACGAAACTTTTACATTCAGGCCCTTGGCCGCGCCGAAGCCGCGAATGGCCGTGCCGGACATGTCCACTTTCTTGAAGCGGAACGGGAAGGGTATTTTTCCCGAGGCGGACTGCGACATGTCTATGTTCTGCGCGAGTCCTTTCTCGAAATGGATGTCCACCATCGTCTTGTCCCCGGACTTGCCGACCGATGCGCCGCCCTCGATTTCGATCAGCCCCGGCAACACGATCTTGAGTGGTTCGATGCGCGTTCCCTTGTCCTTGTTTTCATAACGGAGATCGATGGCGGCATCCGTAAAGTCGCGTTGCGCGGCGCGGCCGCCCGCCCAGAAGAATCCGTTCATTTGGCTGCCTTGAATCTGCACCGAATAGTTGCGCCTCGACTCGATGTCGCCCTTTATGCCGAAACCGCCCAGCGACACGCCCATATAGGGCAGCGAATACCCCACGTCGAGCCGCGCCAGGTTGACGGTCTTGGGCAGCAATTTGGACGTGTCAATCTTCCCCCGCCCCCGTTTCGACTTCGACGGTTTTGGCCCGGGCTTGGCGGCGGGCGCGGCGGGAGCCTCGGGGGCGGTAAAGGCTTCGCGCGAACGATCGATATTGATCGAAAGACGGTCTACGGACAGCGACGGGAAATAACGTCCGTCTTCCGGAAACAGGGTGTAGGCCAGCGAAAACTTTTCGAGCGCGATCATCGGCGTCTGCGAATCGCCGCCGGGCGTCTTGTCGAACGCCTTCAAATCGGCGATGCGCAACGGATTCCAGATGGACAGGCCGCCGGCCTTGACGTCGGCCTTCAGCGCCTTGCCCAGTTCGTTTTCCAGCAACCGCCGCTGGGGCCAGCCGGACGCCAGCAACAAACCGGCAACAATCAGAATGGCCGCAACGGTTCCCACAACGGCCAACAGGCTTCGTACAATCCATTTCAACCAGCGGCGCGGCTTGCGCGCAACAGCGGGTTCGGCGGCAGGCTGACTCATGGCGTATCGTTCTCCTCTTCGGGTTCGACGGCAATTTTCAGCCGTCCAATGACCGGGATCAATTTGGCTTGCTGGTACAAATCGCCCTCGGCAAGTTTGACATGCGTGACATCGGCTACCGGCTGATCAAAGGTCGGGTCCACATCCACCCATTGGCCCGCCCAGATCATCGCCCATTGATGGAAGTAAAAAGCCGGTTCCCCCTCGTTGACATAGATCAGGCCCGCGACTTCCCGCGCGGGAATGCCGGCGGCCCGCGCCAGCCCGACGAACAGAATGCTGTGCTCGGTGCAATCGCCCTGCGGATCGTCGAGCACCTCCAGCGCGTTGCTCAACCGGGCGGAGTAGGTCGTCTTTACATACTTGTAAACCCAATGGCACAAGGCCTCGCCCGCGACAAAGGCGTCCCGTTCATCGCCGATTATCTCATGCGCCTTCGCAATCAACCGGGGATCGCCGCTTTGCACCAGCAGCGTGGGCTTCAGCCATTCCTGCACGGACGCCTCGCCCACCGGTCGCGGAGTGCCGCGAAAAGAGGATGGATCGCTCCGCTTCGACTCGAACGCCACAAAGCCCTCTTTCATCGCCATCCGCTGCCGGCCGTCATTGAAAAGGTGGTTCTCCGCCAGCGGCCCCATGATGCGCAGCCGCAGCGAATCGCGCGTCCGGGGATTTTCGACGCGCCGGTCGGCCTGCGCCGCGTTCGACACTATCACGTCGTTGCTGTAATCAATGTCCTGGGCCATTTCCCTGGGTTCGAGCCGCATCGTAATGATGCCCCCGATGCGATCCTCGAGCGTCCGGCCGTCCGCAGCGACATAGGTGTCGGATTCGATGCCGAGATCCGGCATGACGGATTTGATTCGGTACACTGTGGTCGGCGCGCCCTCGAACATCCGTTCCTCGATGGACTCGATTCGGCTCGTACCGTCTATCTCGCGTTCGTACATCGGCTCGAACATGCTGAACGAGACCGAATCGCCGATCTTGGCATTCGGGCCGGTCAATTCGACCTGCTTCAACGCATCCTTCAGTGATTCCCGCGGCTTGGGGAGTTCGGATTCCTTGACGAGTCCGCCCACGGTGCTCTTCAACCGGAATACGCCGTTGTCCACCCATGCCTCGAATTGCTTTGCGCCTCCGGGATCGTCAATCCGCTGGTCAATGCGGATAAGCGACCCGTCCTTTGCATAGAGACGCCGCATGCAGATGCGCATATCCTGATGTTGGCCGGACATCTTGACGCGGAAATGGGCGTCCTCGGAAACCGCGGCCTGTTCATTCTCGTCCACCGACACGCTGTTTATCGAATAGCCCGCCTTCTGGCCGTTGAGATACAGCCCATACCAGTCCTCGCCCACCAGCGACCGGACATCAAGGTCCTGCGCGACGAGCAACCGGGGAAACAACGATAGTGAAACCATCAATACGACTCGCGTTAGGCCATAGGCTGACGGCTGATGGCGGATGGCGGTGGGAATTCGACGTTCTTGGCAAAACAAAGAACCTGCAACGGAATGGACGGGCCTTTCATCCTTCATCCTTTATCTTTCATCCTTGATGTAGTTCCAGCCTACCGCCTTATTCTCAGTGGTGCGAGAAGCAACGTTCCATCGAGAACATCATCGTGGCGCCGGCCTCGTTGCACGCTTCGATGGCCTCGTAGTCGTTGACGCTGCCGCCCGGCTGCACAATCGCCGTGACGCCCGCGCCCAGCGCCGCGTCCACCGCGTCGCGGAACGGGAAAAAGCCGTCCGACGACATCACGGCGCCGTCCATGGTTTCACAGCCCTTGTATTTCTCCGCGGCCTTCGATAGCGCCTTTCGCACCGCGCCGACGCGATCCTGTTCGCCCGTGCCCACGCACAGCGTTTGTCCGTTTTTGGCGATGACGCAGCCGTTCGAGCGTACGTGAATGTTGACATACCATGCAAACAACAGATCGTCGAGTTCCCGCGCGGTGGGCTTTCGCGCAATTTCTATCCGGCCTTTCGTCTTGTGTTCGTTGTAGGCCGGCACAAGGTCGGCCACGCTTCTCACGCGGGACAAATACGGCGTCGCCAGGACCACGCTGCCGTCATCAAACACCTTGATTTCGAGCACGTCCGTCCCTTCGTCAATAAACTTCGGCAAGGCTGAAAAATCGGGCAGTTCGACCACGCGAATCTCGCGATTCTTCTTGAAACGATCCGCGTCATTTAGAATATCGATCGCTTCCGGATCGAATTTCGGGGCCGCCACGCCTTCCATGACGCTCTGCATGATCTCCCCGGCGGTCTCGGCATCCACTGTCGTGTTGAACACCACCACGCCGCCGAAAGCGGCCTGAGCGTCCGCATCACGGGCGCGCCGATAGACTTCGGAGAGCGGCATTCCCTCCTGTTGAATGGCGACGCCGGACGGGTTGCAGTGCTTCATGACCGCACAGGCGGGCCGCTGCATGTATTTGAGCATGCCCACGGCGTGGTGCATGTCCTCGATGTTGGTTTGCGAAAGGCCGCTCTTGCCCGATTTCAGCATCTTGTAGGCGCCCAACACGACAGGGCGGCCGTCCGCGGGGCGATAGAACGCCGCGGGTTGATGCGGATTCGTTCCGTACCGCAGGTTTTCGATCTTGACGTAGGGACGCCCCAGGATTTCAACCGTTTCCGGGAAATTCCCTTCCGTCCGCGAACGGTACATCTGTTTCAGGTCTTTTTCCACCATGATGAACGATCTCCTCGATGTGCCTGAAAACAAACGCGCCCAAGCGTTTGCCCCAGCGCCCAGGCGAACGGCTTATCCATCCGGCGCCGCTTCCCCGTGGTCTATTCCACGCAATCTCGCCAGTCGCGGCCCCGGCGTTTCGGCTATTCTCGCATCCGGTAAGGACAAAGTCAACGTTCCTCTTGATTCCCGGCGGTTCACGGCCTAGGATAAAGGCGTCTGTGGTTTGTTCAAGGGAAAGGAGACGGCATGACAGGCGCGTTTCAACGACTGTCCGGATGGGGACGTTATCCGGTGCAGGAATGCCGCGTGTTTCGCCCGGAGCGGTGCGCGGATGTCCGGCCGCCGGTACTGACGCGCGAAGGCCGGACAATCATCCCGCGCGGATTGGGCCGCAGTTACGGCGACGCGGCCATCAACGGCGGCGGGGATGTCCTGGATTACTCGCGCATGAACCGCATGCGCGCGTTCGACGCCGAATCGGGCATCCTTGATTGCGAGGCCGGTGTCAGCCTGGCGGACATTCTGGACGTCTTTATACCGCGCGGTTTTTTCCCGCCTGTAATGCCGGGCACGAAATTCGTCACACTGGGCGGCGCCATCGCCAACGACGTCCACGGCAAGAATCATCACCGGGACGGTTCCTTCAGCCAGTTTGTCGTCGAGATAACGTTGTTGACCCCGGCGGGAGAGATCGTGACATGCTCGCCGGAGGAACAGTCGGACGTGTTCTGGGCGACCGTGGGCGGTGTCGGGCTGACGGGCGTGATTCTCACCGCGAAGATACGCCTCAAACGCATTGAAACGGCTTATTGCTGGGTAGACTACCTGCGAACGAAAAATATAGACGACACGCTCGCGGCGTTTGCCGAGTCCGACCGGAACTACGAGTATTCGGTCGCATGGGTGGATTGCCTGGCCAAGGGTAATGCGCTGGGCCGATCGGTTTTGATGCGTGGCAATTTCGCGGCGCGCGCCGACGCACCCCCCGGATGCCGGGACCCGTTGCAGCCCAAGCCAAGGCATGGGAAACCGGTGCCTTTCGATTTTCCGGGATTCGTCTTGAATTCATTTTCGATAGGCGCGTTCAATCAGATTTTCTACGCCTTGCACCCGTCACGCGAACGGCAATGGGTGGACTACGATTCGTATTTCTGCCCGCTCGATTCGATTCACCACTGGAACCGCATGTACGGACGCCGGGGCTTTTGCCAGTACCAGGTCACGTTTCCCCTGGAGGAAGCCGGCGGCCTGACCAAACTCATGGAGCGCGTCAGCCAGTCCGGATGCGCCTCGTTCCTGGCCGTATTGAAACGGTTGGGGCCGGGCGGACCGGGCCTGCTTTCCTACCCCAGCGAAGGTTACACCATCTCCTTCGACATTCCGATGCGCAACGATGTCGTGCCGCTCCTGCGGGAATTCGACCAGCGCGTAATCGAACACAACGGGCGGCTCTATTGCGCCAAGGACGCCGTGGCGCTGCCGGAAACCTTCGCGGCGATGTATCCGAGGCTCGACGAATTCCGGACGATTGCCGGACGGCTCGACCCGGACGGCGCCTTTTCGTCGTCATTGGCGCGCCGGCTTGGCATTGTGCGTCCGTCGGCGGGAGGTACGGCCCATGAATGATCTGGACGTCAGGACACCGGCTCCGGACCCAAACGTTCAAATGGCGGCATGGGGCAAGGGTGTCGTCGTAATTGGCGCCACGTCCGCCATTGCCCGCGCAATTGCCATCGAACTCGCCCGGCAGGGCTATGCGATCCTGCTGGCCGCGCGCGACATGGACGAAAACGAACGCATCGCGACCGATCTCCGCGTGCGCACGGGATCGCCCGCCGTCGCCTTGCCGTTCGAAGCACTCGATTTCCCCTCGCATCCGGCTTTCGTGCGGACCTGCATCGAACACATGGGCGGCGCGCTCGAAGGGGTCGTGGTGTGTTTCGGAGCGCTCGAACCGCAAAACGAACTACAGGCGGATTTCACGCGCGCACGCCGGATCCTCGACGTGAATTTCACGGCGGCGGTCTCGATCTTGGAGGCGTTCGCGCCCCATTTCGAGCAACGCCGCGGAGGATTCATTGCGGCGATATCGTCCGTGGCGGGCGATCGAGGACGCCAGAGCAATTACCATTACGGCGCGGCCAAGGCCGGCTTGTCGGTCTACCTGCAAGGACTGCGCAACCGCCTGTTCCGCGCGGGCGTATCCGTCACGACTCTCAAGCCCGGATTCGTGGACAGCAAGATGACTTTCGGACTGCCGGGCCTCGTTATGCTCGCCAGCCCGGAAACCGCCGGCAAGGCGGCCGCCGCCGCCATCAAAAAGCGCAAGAACGTGGCCTATGTGCCGTGGTTCTGGCGCTACATTATGCTGATCATCATCCATGTGCCCGAATGTATCTTCAAACGCCTGAAATTGTGAACGGTCCGCCCGTAATCATCGGATGTATTGCCCATCTCGTCCACTTCGTCCCTTGCGGCAACCTGCTCCGGGCACGCCGACAAGGCGCGTAAATGGTGAGTGCATGGGCAGGGCAGGCGCGGATAAAATGCCCATGAATCCGGCAGATTCGTTATCTCTTGCTCTTACTCTTGCTCTTGCTCTTGCTCTTGCTCTTGCTCTTGCTCTTGCTCTTACTCTTGCTCTTGCTCGTGCTCGTGCTCATGCACATGCGGCTAAAACAGGCACTTGGTTTTCTAGCACTGTTGTATTCATTTACCCTGCTGGCATGGGTTGGCAATTGAAATCGGCGGTGGCCTATAATGCGGTATCCAATGGCGGCGCCCTTGATCGGGCATGAATGCGAGATGCAGCGAGGAGGAAAGAAAGTCTATGAGCAACAACAGAGTGTCGCGCCGGTTCTTCTTGTTCAGTTCGGCTGTGATGGCGGCGGGCTGCGCAACGGGATCGGGCAGAGCGGTCGGGCCGCGCAAGATTTCGGCCAATGAAAAATTGAACATCGCCGGGGTGGGCGTCGGGGGAAAGGGAACGAGTGACGTCGAAGGCGCATACGACGACGGCAACAACAATATCGTGGCCTTGTGCGACGTGGATTTCGAGCGCGCGGCCAAATCGTTCAAGCGTTTTCCCAACGCCACGCAATACAAGGATTTCCGCGTCATGCTCGACAAGGAGCACAAGAATATTGACGCGGTGACGATTTCCACGACGGATCACATGCACGCGCCAATCGCGATCGCCGCGATGCAACTCGGCAAGCATGTGTATGTCCAGAAACCGCTCACACACGACATCTACGAGGCACGCCGTCTCACCGAAGTGGCGCGCCAGTACAAGGTCGCGACGCAGATGGGCAACCAGGGCCATTCCGGCGAAGGCGTCCGCCGCCTGATGGAATGGATCGCGGCGGGAGCGATCGGAACCGTGCGCGAAGCGCATATCTGGACCGACCGCCCGATTTGGCCACAGGGCATTCCGCGGCCGGCGGGCACGATGCCGGTCCCCGCGACGTTGGACTGGGATCTGTGGCTCGGCACGGCGCCGAAACGCCCGTATCACAAGGCCTATGCGCCGTTCGCGTGGCGCGGCTGGTGGGACTTCGGATGCGGCGCCCTGGGCGACATGGCCTGCCACATCATGGACCCGGCCTACATGGCGCTCAAACTCGGTTACCCGACGAGCGTCGAGGCCATTTCCGAAGGCAATAACGAAGAATCGTGCCCCAAGTGGTCCATCATCACCTACCAATTCCCGGCGCGCGGCGATCTTCCGCCCGTCAAACTCGTGTGGTACGACGGCAAGAAATTGCCCGAACGCCCGGCGGAAATTCCGGCGGACGAAAAACTGGGCGACGGCGACAATGGCACGTTGTTCGTCGGCGACAAGGGATACTTGTCCTGCGGTTGCTACGGCGGCAATCCGAGCCTGCATCCCCGGGAAAAAATGAGCGAATTCAAACGGCCCGAAAAAACCATCCCGAATTCAATCGGCCACTATAAGGAATGGCTGGAAGCCTGCAAGGGCGTCGAGATTCCTAAGGGCGGATTCTGCGGCAATTTCGATTACGCCGGCCCCTTCACAGAGATGGTCCTCTTGGGCAATCTGGCCATACGCGCGGGACAAAAAATCGAATTCGATCCCAAGGAAATGAAAGTAACCAACGTTCCCGAAGCCAATCAATACATTCGGCGCACCTACCGGAGCGGTTACAAGCAATACGCATAAATCCGGCAGACGGCAACGCCGCCGTCCAGCCCAGCATCGAACGGGGAAACTTCCGCCAAAGAGGTTTCCCCGTTTTGTCTTTGTCCTTTTTCAGGTTCTTGCCTCTCAAACGGCGCGGATGGAACTTTTTTCTGTCCGCGCCGATAACATTCAGTGTGGCCATGTATCAACCATCGCACGACCGATCGCGACGTGTTGATGCACGCCATGGAAGGCGAATTGTTTTCATTCCCGCAAAAGCGTAAGGAGGTCACTCGGAATGCGTATGCGAGGATGCGTGCCGGTTGTATTGATTGCGGCATTTTGCGCGGAAGCCGCGGCTGTGCGCGGCGGTTGGATTTCATCGGACGATTATGCGTCATTGAACGCGGTCGTCGCGGATTCCGCGTCGGACTCGGAAAAACTGGCCGCGCGCGAGTTTGCCGATTTATGGAAACAGGCGACGGGCAAGGGCGTATACGTTTCGAATGTGCCGTATCTGAAGCGGGGCGTTATTGTCTGGATCGGACAGGATGGCGTGCCGGACGAACTCTTGGGCTATGTGAAACCCGGCGAACTGGGACCGGACGGGTATTGCATCCGCACGCTTTACCTCAAAAAAGCCAAACAGGGACACCTTGCCATTTTCGGAGGCAAGGAACGCGGGACGATGTATGGAGTCTATGCGTTTTTCGAGGACTACTTCGGAATCCGATTCCTTGCGCCGGATTACACCCATATTCCGAAAAAGCCTCCGGCGTCGCTGCCGGACATTGATGTGCGGTACGTTCCGCCCATCCTTCGCAGACAAACAGCGCACGGCATCCATGGCTTGCAGGCTTATTCCGAGGATCAACGCGCGGCGTTTCAGCGCCACATGCGCTGGTCTTCCTCGCCCGAATGCGGCCTGCCAGCACACTCGGCCTTCACCCTCCTGCCGCCGGGCAAATATTTCGCGGAACATCCCGATTTCTACTCCGAAATCAACGGAAAACGTATCGCGCCCACCGGATTCGATCCGAACCGCCCGGCCATGGCCGCCCCGCCTCCCGAATGGCAAAGCCAGTTATGTTTCAGCAACCCGAAAGTCGCCGAAGCCATCGCCGCTGAATTGCGGCCGTTGATGCAGGCCCATCCTGACAAAACCGTCTGGAGCGTGTCGCCAATGGAATGGGACGGGCGCTGCGAATGCCCAGGGTGCAAGGCTATTGACGAGGCCGAAGACTCGCCGATGGGGTCCATCCTAACCGGCGTCAACCGTGTGGCCGACGCCATCAAGTCCGATTTTCCGAACAACTTCATTGAAACGCTCGCATGTCAATGGACCCTCAAGCCCCCGCGAAACCTCAGGCCGCGCGACAATGTCATTGTCAACGTATGTGCCGTTGATGTGGATTATTCACGTCCGCTGCACGACAAGAAGACATCCGAATTACAGCCTTTTGCCGGCATTCTGGCGGAATGGTCGAAGATCGCCCATAACGTCCATGTTTGGGATTATCCAGCCAATGGCTACTACTCGCCGATACCGTTTCCATGTTTCGACGCAATAGGGGCAAATCTCGCGTTTTACGCCCGGCACAACGTGAAAGGCGTGTTGTCGCTCGGCGGCGACCTTCTCACGGACGATTTGGGCGTCCTGCGTTGTTACTTGGTGTCGCGGCTGATGTGGCAGCCGAACGCGGACGCGCAGGCGGTGATGGATGAATTCATCCGCCTTTATTATGAGGACGCCGCGCCGTTCATCCGCGAATATATCGCCCTTGCGGCAAAGACCGTACGCGACAAGGGTGCATACCTTCACAGCCTTGGAAAAGGCGAATGGATGGATGCGGACTTCGTTTCGCGCGCGGATGAAATTTTCAGGGGGGCGTTGGCGTCAAGCGTCCCCGATATCGTCAAGCAGCGCATCGAGGACGCCTATTGTTCCATACGTTATGCGGCCATCGTGTGCCCGCCCAAGGTCACGATCGCCGACGGCAAAATATCGCTCGATCGCCCGCCGTGCATGAGCGTCGAGGATTACATTGCGCACGTCGGCGAGCGGGGCGCGCGATCGCCGGACCCAAATGTGTCTTTGCCGGACTACATCATGGCGCGCACCGGCAAGACGGCTCCGCCACGGCACGAGGAATCGCCGATTATTACGCTGGAAAACGAGAAGCACCTGGCATGGGTCGCCCCGGCGTTGAAAGGTTCCGTCGTTCGATGGAATGCCAAGGCGCAGGCCGCCGAACTGCTGCGCGGCCACGAAGCATACGGATCGGCCCCGGGCACGCTCCAGGAATGGACGAGCGCCCCGCCGCTACCCGAAGGCCCCGCAGCGGACACGTATGAAGTCGTCGAAGGCTCACAAAACCGGCTCGTCTTGCGCGCCGCGCGCGCGGACGGATTGCAAATCGAACGGACAATGGAATTGAAACCCGGGTCGGATTCGCTCGACATCACCCTTGTGCTTGCGAATGCATCCGACAAGCCTTTGCCGGCCAATGTAAAGATACATCCCGAATTTTACGCGGCGGACACGCCGGAAATCTGGGCGCCGATCCGCGGTGTGTGGCAGCGGCAGAATGCTCAAAACGACGGAACCGCGCGCACGTCCGGCCGCTTCATCCCCGCGGAGGACGCAACGCGCGTGGCGTGTTGGATGCCCGAAAAAAAACTGGCGGTCGAGTGCGGAGGCGATGCCCAGGATCTCGGCGGCCTGTTCTGGTACGTCAACACCGCGCCCGATGCGCGGCAATGCAACCTTGAAGCGCTACCGAAAAGCGATCCGATCGAACCCGGCGCCAAACGGATCCTGCGTGTGTGTTATTCGGTTTCGTCGCGGCATCCCTCCGCCAAGTAACAACCCTGCGGCCGGATCGAACGCGTAAAACAGAAACCGTCTTCTCTGCCCTGAAACCGGCATTTCAACCACGAATCAACACAAAGGAATGCGAATAGTTCCTTGTGATTTACCGTGAACCTTGCGTCGAATTGTGGTCCCTCGTGACCGCATGGCAAATTATGCCGGCGATTCCCATGAAGGTTCTGTATCGGCGTTTCTTCATGTCCATCCGCGGTTCAAAGGCCGGAACAACGGTTATCGCCCCTTCGCTCCGGATTCGGCAGAAGCGGCGTTTGCATCGGCGGAAACGGAAGGCCAATCATCGGGCTTGGGAATGGTTACCCGGCCCGTGGCGGCCCATTCGGCGCCGCGCAGCAGCAGGGTCCGAAATCCCGCATTGCGCATGGCCGCCGCATCGTGGCCCAGCATGAGATTGACACCGCGCCCCTTGCCGAAGGTGGTCGCAATCAGCATCGGTTCGACCTTGCCCGTGCCGTTGGCCTCCTTGGCGGAAAACGCGTCGAAAACGGTATCGAACGACTTGTCCGTCAGGGCCGCCATGTTTTGGTACAGTTCGTCCGTGATTGAAAAATCGGACAGGCCCCGCGCGATGGGATGGGCGGCACTTCTCACCTTCACCGTGAACGGGCCGTACCGCGCGTGGCTCGTTTTCTTGTCGTCCCATGTCAGACCGATGATTTCCTGGAACGGAGGCCACTCCTGAAACGTGCATGCCGCCGCGTGAACGACGACGAAACCGCCTCCATTGCGCATGAAATCGAGAAACGCCGTTTCCGCAGTCTCCGGCCATTCGCGCGCCGTCTTCGGATACGGCGTCCAGTTCGACACCACGACGTCGTATCGTGCAAACGTCGCGGCATCGCACTGGCCCGGCGCCTCCGTCACGTCCACCGTGCCGAACCGGGGACACCCCTGGAGAATTTCCAACAGCACCGGCGTTGTCGAACGCCAATCATGGTTGTTCAATCCGCTAAAGATCAACACCCGCAACGGCGCATCCTGCGCCATGACGGAACGTGCAAAAAACAACGCCGCCGCCAATCCCAAAATCATCCCACGCTTCATCGAATACGTCCCTTTCCATTCCGATTGTCGTCATCCGTACTGAAACAACGACGGAACGGCTCAACGAATCAAACGGATCAAACGGATGTATCATCCCGCGATGAAAGTTTCGGTCCATCGGCATCGGACCACTTTCTTCGGGCCAGCGGACCCAAAGGAACCAATAGCGGCAACAACCAAAACAGATTCCACCATCGCAATCCGGAGGCCGCAAGGCCGCCATAGGACACGATAGCCCACACAATCGAAAGCAAAAAAACGCTATACGGCGCCAGCAATAACTTCCAATAGGGCGTCGTTGGATGCCGCCATGGCGAAAACAGGACAATGGCGGCAACGGCGCAACCCGTGACAATCAAGCCGATTACGCCCGCTGCATAGTTGCCCTGAATCAGAAAGACGACCGACAGAATGGCCACCCATATAAATCCGCCCAACCATCCCGCGGTCCAGCCGATTTTCTCGCCCCGCCTATTGTCCATAATCCGTCCTCTCCTCATGATGAACGGCGCCGAATCAAGGCGCGCGGTTTTTCGCTTCCGGATTATTCCCGGGTTATGTGGCTTTTATCATATAGGTACAACGAAGCCGGCGCCATTGACGCACCTATCATGATGCCGAGGGTCATTTCCCCCCCGCCTTGCGACACGAACGAACTCCAGCCGTTGTGGAGGATCGTGAAAAGACCGTAACCCAAGACCAAAAACGCCGGCAGAATACTAATAATATAGTACGCGAATTTTCTTCGCCTGTCGAATGCGATTCGCGAGTTCGGGAACAGATAGAGGATCCCCATAAATACCATGAACGCTCCGGCCATTCTGATCCCAAGTTCCTGATGGAAACCACCGGGATTCAATCCGACAACGCCCAAAGTCCCGTAACCGATGCAGAAAAGGCCCAAGAGCATCACCAACCCCTTTAGGACGCGCGCAATCTGTCGCATGGTTTACACCTTCCTCTCGGTTGAACATCCCTCCTGCCTACGGCCAATCTTGCACCGCCACATCATTGGGTTGTTGTCCGATCCAAATGGTACCGCATTGATTCACACCCCTGCCATCTTTTTCTCAAGCGACGCGCCCTCTCCCGTACCCGATTGGGCGAACAAACCGAAACGCCCTTCCATTGAACGATTCCATCAATCCCAATGGCGTGATTATACACCACAACCGGCATACACCGGCTAAAAACAACGCCTTGAATGTTTCCGCGACAACCAGCCAAGGGCACGCGCCACACCCTCACGTCGTTCACGGGACCTTTACGGATTCGTGTGACGGCATGAACACAGCGCCCTGGAGGCCGGTTGGCTTCCAGGGCGGTTAGGATCGTTATAGCGCGTTATTTTGCGAGGCCGCGGTATTTGCGGCGGGGGCCGGTGGGATCGTAGCCGTGGAGTTCGTCGAGGTTTTCGACCACCTTCGCGACGGCGTCGGCGACGACGTCCATGTCTTTCTTCGTGCCCATGAGGAGCATGTGATGGACGGCGAGGCCGGATTTTTCGGTCGCATCGGTGCAGACGGGGAGTTTGAACCGTTTTGGATCTATGGCCTTCCAGTATGCCGGGCTGAGGTTGTGGCGCGCCTTGGTGTGCGGCTTGTAGAGCGAGCAGTTGTTGAGCGGGTCGTAGGGCGGCTCGAACAACTCGGCGGTGCTGAGTTCGGCGTTGAGCGCGGGGATGAATTGCCGGTTCGTGATGCCCTTGAGTTTGGGCAGGTCGAGCCGGAACGTGAAATTGAAATAACTCTGCTGCGTGATTTCTTTCCGGCGGCGCATCGGCAGGATGCCGGGGATTTGCGCGAGCAGCGAGTTGAGGTAGATCGCGTTCGCATCGCGCAACTTGACCTGTTTGTCGAGGCGTTCGAGGCCGCACAGGAGAATCGCGGCCTGCCATTCGGTGAGGCGATAGTTTCCGGACTGCATCGCATGGGTGAAATCGCCGCGGTAGCCGCGCCCGCAGTTGCGCAGCGAATAGAGTTTCTCGAACTGTTCCTTCGTTTTGCAGGTGTTGAATCCGCCTTCACCGCTGCTGAGCGTCTTCGATTCCTGGAAACTGAAACTGCCCATGTCGCCGAGGCTGCCGACGCCCTTGCCCTTCCAGAAGGAGCCGTGCTGATGTGCGCAATCCTCGATCAGGAACAGGTTGTGTTTCTTGCACAACGCCTGCAGTTTCGTCATGTCGGCCATGCAGCCGTACAGATGGACCACGATGACCGCCTTCGTTTTTTTCGTGATGGCCGCCTCGACCTTGGCAAGATCGAGACACCATGTGTCCGGTTCGACGTCCACGAGCACCGGAATCGCGTTGACGTCAATGCACGCGGCGGCGGTCGCCTGCCACGTCATGCCGGGGACTATCACTTCGTCGTACGCGCCGATGCCGAGCGCTTCGAGCGCGATCTGAATCGCGACCGTGCCGTTGGCCGAGCACATGCCAAACTTGGCGCCCTGGTATTTCGTGAAGGCTTCGGCGAACTTCCATTCGATCGGCCCGTCGTAGGACCACCGGTTCGATTTCGTCACTTCCGTGACGAGTTTGACGTCTTTCCCGTCGTGAATCGGCCATTGCGGCCACGGTTTTTCGGGACGCACGGGCGATCCGCCCAATACCGCAAGTCTTGCCATGATTGAATTCTCCTTCGTTTGTCCGTGTTTCAAGCGACGCGCATGACTTCGGATTCATGCGCGCTTTCAGTCTTGTTCATGTATTTCGACGGCTGCGGCCGCCGGCTTTCGCGCCTGAACGATGAGTTCGCCGCCCCCCACGTAATCGTGGGCGAGGATTTCATAATTGCGCCGGCGCAGGGCATCGTCAAGCGTGCGATACGAGTAGTGCGTGACGTGCTGATCGGCATACGCGCCGGGCGCCATTTTACCATAAAGCCATTCCAGGATCGGCCACGTCCATGTGTCGTAATCCGGCGTGCCCAGCACCAGCGTGCCGCCCGGCCGAAGAATACGCGACAATTCATCCAGCAGCCGTCCGTTTTCCTCGGGAATGTGCTCGATGACCTGCGAGCAGATAACCGCGTCGAACGACGCATCCGCGAAAGGCAGATGCAGCCCGTCGGCCTGCGCAAGCAGGTGGTTCGTCCGGCGCATGAACGCCAGTTTGTCGCGGCGCACATCCACGCCGACGGCATTGGGCAAATCGGCGAGGATGCGGCTGCTGCCGCAGCCGACGTCGCACGTCGCGACGAAACGCGGCGTGAAACGCATGATAATCTCGTGGCGTTTGCGCTGCCAGTAACGCTGGAGCCATATCCGGCTGTCGTAGGCGCGCCAGTCGTAGTCGGGAAAATCCACCGAATTGCGCATCTTCCACACGCGGTAAAACAGGCGCAGGTAATCCCTGCCGAACGCGATGATTCGGGCTTTGGACGATCCGGCGTGGCGGGGACGGTAGTGAAAGGGAATCTCCCGGATGGCAAGGCCCTTGCCGTAGGCCAGCAGAAGAATTTCGATCAGGATCACGAAATTCGTGAAGGTTATTTCCATGCCGTCGAACAGGCTTTTCCGGTACAACCGAAATCCGCTGGACAGGTCCCGAACCGGAATGCTCAACCCCGCCGAAAAGAAACCATTGAGGAGGCGGCTGAGCGCCAAGCGAACGATCGGCTGATCCGCGTAGCCGCCCGGCACGTAGCGCGACGCGATAACGATATCCGCCCGCCGGCGCACATCCCACAGCGCCCGAATGAATTCGGACGGATGCGACATGTCCGCATCCATCGTCAACACATGGGCGCCGCGGGCCTCCTGAATGCCGCGAAGGACGGCCGCCCCATAACCGGGCGCCGTCTCGCGCACATAAACCGCGCCGGCGCTTTCGACTACTTTCTGCGTGCCGTCACGCGAATCGCCGTCCACCACCAGGATTTCCCAAGAGACCCCGAGCGCGTCAAGGGCCTCGCGCAATGCGGGAAGCAGGCGAAAAAGATTCGCGGCCTCGTTGAGGCTCGCAATGACCACCGAGAGGTCCAAGGTGTCTTTTTTCAACGCGATTTTCATGGATGCCGGCCGGTTCTCATACTTCGCCGAGTTCGGCTATCGTGGCATCGGGGCCATTCTCGACGACCAGGCACAGTTTATGGCCCTTGTTCACCGTGCGGATGTTGTTCATGTCGAAATCGTCCGGAAGCACCCGGATGACCGCGATGTTGTCCCGCGGGATTAGGACGATCCGCATTTCCGGCTCGATGTCCACGTCGAGCAGCGCCCGGCGCAGCACCGTCAGGCCTTTGCCTTCAATCATGACCCAGTGTTCGGTGAATTCGACGACCCGGCCCACGAACACCCAGAGCCGTTGCTCGAAAAAATCGCGCCGCAGCCGGACGCGTACGATTTTGCCCTTGATCATGTTCTGTTCTCCTTCCGCATTCCATCCGACGCGCGGCCAAATATTTCGCGCAGAAACGCCGCCACACATTCGCCGTCCGCCTCCGGGCGGCTCCGCGCAAGCACCTGGTCCAATTCGCCGCGGTCGAACCACAATCCATCGCCGGACGGGCAACTGTCGTAGGTTACCGCCGGTTCGCCGCTCGTGGCCTCTTTTACCATCTTGACGCCGCAAATCGGGCAGCGTCGCGGCTTCTCCGGGCGTATCGCGCCGCCGCGCATAAAGGCCGTGACATTTTCGCGCGCGCCGAGCAGCAGTTCCAATTCGCCGGCATCGAGCCACACGCCCCCGCACGCGCCGCAATAATCCACCTCCACGGCGTCGTATTCCAGCGCCATCATCGGTTCTTCACATGCAGGGCAATTCACGAAGCGCCACAATCCCCAAGGCCATCGGCCGTCCACAACATACGATTGCATTGTATGAATCAAGCCCAAGCGGAATCAACGAAACGACCGGGCCGGCAGGCGGTTGTCCTGCCGCCTATACAAAGATTCCATGCCGGGCCAGGGTTTCAGTTATCCAATGCAGGAGATTCTTACGCTTCAAGAGCACGGGAATAAGAAACTCCATGCAATAAATGGCCTCCGATTCCGTGCCGGGGCTATAATAAGGAGGTGGCGAATCGGGAAGTGCCTCGACTCCCAACATATACTTCAGGATATGCGGATTGTTCTTGACCGCTTTCAGGAGGGCTTTTTTCGCCTCTTCCTTATTGTTGGAAATGTACTTCTCGAACACACTGGCCCACGCCTGCACCGCCTTGTGGCTTTCGGGGTAGCGCTTCATGAGCGCGCGCGCTTGCTTTGCGTTGCCGACGACCAGATAGGCCAGCAGCAGATGATCGCGCACCCCCTGGTTGTCGTCCGGATTGAGTTCAAGAATTCCCTCGGCCTCGGCAATGGCTTCATCCCAACGTTCCGCCTCGTTCAGGACGTGAAAGAGTCCCAACCGCAGGCGCATATAGGGTCGCGTGAATACATCGCCCCAGAAATGGCCTTTGGTTTCCTCCATGAACTCGGCCCCAAAAGCCGTTTCAACCCGCGCAATCGCCTCCCGTATCCGGCGAACGGCATCATCCAGGTCCTCGGCTTCTTTCATGCTGGCAAACAACAGCGCATCGGCGTTGTTCGGATCGAGTTGCAGCGCTTTCTTCACGCCCTTCTGCGCTTCCTCGAACGAATCCGTGCTCATGGCCTCGAACATGATCTCTTGCGCCTCGTCGGCGTCGCTCCAGCCCTTCTTGCGGGTTTCCGCGAGGAGTTCGTCTAAATTGTGCCCCATGAAACGGGACTGCATGACGCGATTGGCTTCCTCGATGGTACGCGGCGTGTTCTGTTCGAAGTATCGGCCGACGATCCGGTTGAATCGTTCCGTCAAGAACGGATCGTGCGATACCGGCGGCATGGGAAAATCGCCGAAATTTTCAGTATCCCCTCCGTCCAACTCGTCCATGTCCTCCATGTTGGGCACGGGTTTCTTTCGTTTCATGCGGCCTCCTTCCGTTTCACCATGGACGCGACGGTCAATCCGTGTCGTCGGGCAAGTCTTCGGATTCAGCGGACGGAGCGTCTTCGGGCAGCGCCGCCGCGGCGGCTTCGGTCACTTCCTGTTCTTTTTCCTCGGCAAAAGCGCGCGCGACAGCGCTGACCTTGGCGCCGGGATTCGGCGACATCACTTTCACGCCTTGCGTGTTGCGCCCGATCGTGCGCAGATCCTTCACCGCCGTGCGAATGACAACGCCATCGGTGCTTACCAAGACGATCTCGTCGCGGTCGTCCACGGTCAGCATGCCGACGACATTGCCGTTCCGTTCGCTGGTCTTGATATTGATGATGCCGGAACCGCCGCGATGTTGCAAGCGGTACTCGCCGACTTCCGTGCGCTTGCCGTATCCGTTTTCGGTAACGCTGAGCACGGTCATGTCATCGCCCGCGATCGAAACGCCGATCACGGAATCTCCCTCGTCAAGGCGGATGCCGATCACGCCGCGCGCCGCACGGCCCATCGGGCGAACGTCCTTCTCGGGAAAACGAATGGCCATCCCGTGATGCGTCGCGATCAGGATGTTGTCGTCGCCCGACGTGATTTGCACGTCAATGAGTTGATCGTCCGAATCGAGATCGATCGCGATGATGCCCGCCGTACGCGGATTGCTGAACGCAAGCAACTCGGTCTTCTTGACCACCCCTTTGGCGGTAACCATGAAAACCATCTTGCCCTCTTCCTTGAGATCGCGGACGGTCAGGCACGTGGTCACACGCTCGTCGCCTTCCAGGCTGAGCAGGTTGACCATCGCCCGGCCGCGCGCCGTGCGGCTGGCGCGGGGCAACTCATGCACCTTGCGCCAATGCACGCGCCCCTTCGACGTAAAGAAAAGCACGTACTGGTGCGCGGAGGCGATAAAGAGATCCTTGACGAAATCCTCTTCCTTCGTGTCCATGCCCGCGACGCCCTTTCCGCCGCGCCGCTGCTTGCGATAGGTGGTGATGGGCAGGCGCTTGATGTAGCCCATGTTGGAAACCGTGACGACCATTTCCTCGTCCGCAATGAGGTCCTCGACCGAAAACTCGGAAATTTCCCCCAGGATTTGCGTGCGGCGTTCATCACCGTATTTGGCTTTTACCGCAAGGATTTCCTTGCGGACTTCGGCAAGGATCGTCTTTTCGCTTGACAGGATATGGCGTAGCGTTTCGATCAATTTGATCAAATCGGCGTATTCGGCTTCGAGTTCGTGGCGTTCGAGACCGGTCAGACGGCGCAAACGCATCGCGAGGATTTCGGACGCCTGAATCTCGGAAAAGTGAAACCGCGTCATCAGCCGTTCGCGCGCGATATCCACCGTTTCGGAACTCCGGATAATCGCAATGACTTCGTCAATATGATCGATGGCCTTGAGCAGCCCCTCGACGATGTGGGCGCGTTCCTCCGCCTTGCGCAGATCGAATCGCGTCCGGCGCTCGACAATTTCGGCGCGGTGTTTGATGTAGTGTTTGACGAGTTCCGCAAGCGACAACACTTTGGGCGTGTTGTTGACCAGCGCCAGCATGATGATGCTGGCCGTGTCCTGCAACTGCGTGTTCTTGAAAAGCTGGTTGAGAATGACCTGCGGCTCATCGCCCTTGCGGACCTCGATGACGATCCGCATGCCGTCCTTGTCGGACTCGTCCCGCAGATCGGTGATGCCCTCGATGGTTTTCGATCGGACCAGCCCCGCAATGCTTTCGATAAGCCGCGCCTTGTTCACCTGGTACGGAATTTCATGAATGATGATGGAATCCTTGCCCGTGCTCTTGTTGCTCTCGACGGATGCCTTCGCGCGGACGGTGATGCGGCCGCGTCCGGTTCGGTATGCTTCGAGAAGCCCTTCGGTGCCGCAGATGATTCCGCCGGTGGGAAAATCGGGTCCCTTGATAAAACGCATCAGTTCGGTGGAAGTGGCTTCGGGATGATCGATGGAATGGACTATCGCATCACACACCTCGCCGAGATTGTGCGGCGGGCAACTCGTGGCCATTCCGACCGCAATACCGTATGAACCGTTGACAAGCAGGTTCGGAATCGCCGAAGGCAACACCGTCGGCTCTTGCAAGCGGCCGTCAAAGTTCTCACGCATGTCCACGGTTTCTTTTTCGATGTCCGCCAGCATCTCGGCGGCAATGGGCGCCATGCGCGATTCCGTGTACCGGTAGGCTGCTGGGCTGTCCCCGTCCACCGAACCGAAGTTGCCTTGGCCGTCCACCAGCGGATACCGCATGTTCCATTCCTGCGCCATGCGGACGAGCGCATCGTACACGGATTGATCGCCGTGCGGGTGATACTTGCCCAAAGTGTCGCCGACGACCGTCGCGCACTTGCGGTATGCTTGATTGTGGCGAAGCCCCGCCTCGTGCATGACGTACAAAATGCGCCGGTGGACCGGCTTGAGTCCGTCGCGCACGTCCGGCAGCGCACGGCTCACGATCACGCTCATGGAATAATCCAAGAACGAGGTTCTCATCTCCTGTTCGATTTCGATGCTGTTGATGCGTTCGTTTACCGTTTCCATGAAGTTCCCTTGGTGAAGTAGCAAGTAGCAAGTAGCAAGTGGCAAATAGCAAGTAGCGATCCGGACGCTACGTGGTCAGTCGTCCGCATTTCGTATGGCCCTGCTGTATGCGTTAAGTAATCGGCTGGTTTCTTCCAACTCCATCGTCAAAGTCTCGGTATTGCCGTATCCAAGATCCTGGACAAGTATCAGGTAGTACCTGCACTCCTCCAAAGACCCTTGTGCAATGTTCATGAAGCGAACCTTGTCCGCAAGGCTATTCTTAACAAACCCTTCGGCCATATTGGCGGGGATAGATATGGCCGCTCGCCGAAACTGAGAGGTCAGACCATATGCTTCCTGTTTCGGGAAGGCAGCCGTCATTCGATAGACTGACAATACAAACGCATGCGCCTTTTGCCACGCGATGATATCTCGAAACGTTCGAGATCGTTCGCTCACGGATTAGCGTCTCCTTGTACTTGACTACCCGTTTCCGTCAACTTGCTACTTGCTACTTGCCACTTGCTACTTGCCACTTGCCACTTGCTACTTGCCACTTGCTACTTGCCACTTGCTACTTGCTACTTGCTACTTGCTACTTGCCACTTGCCACTTGCCACTAAATATCCAAATTCCTCGTTTCAGGCGCATGCTTTTCGATGAACTGTTTTCGCGGTTCCACCAGATCGCCCATGAGCGTCACAAAAATGTCGTCCGCGGCCGTTTCATCTTCGGCTTCCACGCGGAGCAAGGTCCGTTTCGCCGGATCCATGGTGGTTTCCTGCAACTGTTCCGGATTCATTTCGCCAAGGCCCTTGTAACGCTGGATGGTAAGACCCTTTTGCGCCACCGTCAACAGGTAGTTGCGCAAGGCGAGCAAGTCAGAGGTTTCAAATTGTACCTCGCCGTTTTCATTCTCGACGCGAAAAGGCGGCAGGCCGATGGCGGCAATGGGTTCGGATTGGCTCATGATGGCCGAAAATTCATGACTCTTGAAGAAAGCCAAATCAATCTGGTGCTCGCCGCGGACAAGAGTCTTGCGCCCGTTCCCGTTGTCATTCCCGTTGCCGTTGCCGTCGTCCAGCAAAAACTGCTGGGTTTCGCTCGTGTCAATCAGATCGGCTCCATGCCCGAAAATGGCGTTCATCTCCCGCAGGGACAGGTTGCGCGGCTCGATCCGCTTCTCACGCGGAAGCGCCGCCGCCGCTTCGACGGCCTCGCGAGGCACACCGTAGACGCGCCGAAGCCGTCCGAACATCCGCTCCCGGTCGAAGGCCGCATTGACCGCACGCATCAGGGTGCGGAGATTGACGGACGCGCGCTTTCCGTCGCCGTTGACGGCGGTTACCTTCGCGTTGTCGAGCACGATTTCGAACAGGAACTTCTCTTTTTCTTCTTCCGTGCTGAGGTAGCGCGATTTCTTCCCCTTTTTCACGAGATATAGCGGCGGTTGCGCGATGTAGAGATGGCCGCGTCGAATCAGCTCGGGCATTTGCCGGAAGAAAAACGTCAGGAGCAACGTGCGGATGTGCGCGCCGTCCACGTCGGCATCGGTCATGATAATAACCTTGTGATAGCGGAGGTTTTCAATCTTGAATTCCTCCTTGCCAAAACCGGTGCCAAGCGCCGTAATCAAGGCGCGGATTTCCTCGTTGTTGAGCATTTTGTCTTCGCGCGCCTTTTCGACGTTGAGAATCTTGCCCCGCAACGGCAGAATCGCCTGGTTCTTGCGGTCGCGGCCCTGTTTCGCGGAACCGCCGGCGCTGTCGCCCTCGACAATAAACAACTCGCAATAGGCAGGGTCACGTTCACTGCAATCGGCCAGTTTGCCCGGAAGCGACATCGAATCCAGCGCCCCCTTGCGCCGGGTAAGATCGCGCGCCTTGCGGGCCGCCTCGCGCGCACGGGCCGCGTCAATCGTCTTGCTGATGATGCGGTTCGCGACCGGCGGATTCTCCTCGAAATAGGTCTGCAACCCCTCATAGACCATCGAATTGACGATGCCTTGCACCTCGCTGTTGCCCAGTTTCATCTTGGTCTGGCCTTCAAACTGGGGATTGGGAATTCGCACCGAAACGATGGCCGTCAGCCCTTCGCGCGTATCGTCCCCCGAAATCGCCGCATTGGCCTTCTTGAACAGGTTGCTTTTCTTGGCATAGTCGTTGACCGCTTTCGTCAGGGCCGCGCGGAATCCGCTCAGATGCGTGCCGCCTTCGTGCGTGTTGATGTTGTTCGCGAAACTCGAAACCGTCTCGCTGTACGATGTCGTGTACTGAATGGCGACTTCCACCTGCACCCGGTCTTTTTCCGCCTCGAAATAGATCGGCTTGCGGTGCAACACTTCGCGGTTGCGGTTGAGCCATGTTACGTACTCGATAATGCCGCCCTTGTACTGCATGACGGTCGGCTCGTCCTCGACGCGCTCGTCCTTGAACGAAATGCGGATGCCCTTGTTCAGAAACGCGAGTTCACGCAGGCGCGTCAACAAAATCTCCGCATTGAACGTCGTCTCCTCGAAGATGTCCGGATCGGGATGAAACGTCACGCGTGTGCCGGTGGATTTCGTCCGTCCGCGCTGTTCGAGTTCGCCTTCGGGTATCCCTCGCCGGAAGGACATGAAATACACATACCCGTCGCGTTTCACTTCCACTTCGCAATATTCGGACAACGCGTTGACGCAGGAAATGCCCACCCCGTGCAATCCGCCCGCCACCTTGTACGAGGTGTTGTCGAATTTGCCGCCGGCATGAAGAATCGTCATGACGACTTCGAGCGCGGACTTCTTTTTGTACTTCGGATGATTATCCACGGGAATGCCGCGGCCGTCGTCCACAACCGACACACTGTTGTCAATGTGAACGGTCACATCAATACGCGTGCAATATCCCGCCAACGCCTCGTCTATACTGTTGTCCACCGCCTCGAACACAAGGTGATGAAGACCCCGGACCGACGTGTCGCCGATGTACATTGCGGGACGCCGCCGAACCGCCGACAACCCCTCAAGAACTTGGATGGAACCAGCGTCGTAACGTGTTTCAGCCATTATAGTTGCCTCAATTTGAAGACCCCATTGGCGACCATGCCTTGGGAATGGGTCTATTCTATCAAAAACCGGCGCTGAAAACAAGCCGGAAACCGCAATATATAGTGTTTTTTTCAGAGAAAAACGGGTCCTGAACACATTTCTTTGAGAATGCGCGGCGACAGGAATTCACCGCCGATTTACAGGGGGCGAATTCTTTGCCTTACAGTCTCTAGGGCCCGAAGCCTTTGCCAGCCCTTTTCCGCATAATCCAAGCAGGCGAAATGGAACGGGAGCGATTTGTCATGCGCGTAGTGTCTGTCATCGTAAAAACCCCGCTGATTGAATTGAAACGATTGCACCAGAACCCCCGTGTCAAGATTCTTGCAACACTCGAGGGGAACAATCCCGGCGGTTCCGTCAAGGATCGCACCGCGTATTACATGATCGCAAAGGCGGAGAAATCGGACGATGCCCCCCGGCAAAACCATCCTGGAACCGACTTCGGGCAACACGGGCATTGCCATCGCCATGATCGGCGCGGCCGTGGTCGGCGCGAACGATGTCGCCGGCCGGATGAATTCCAGAGTGATTGTGGTCCTTCTCCCCGACCGCGGCGACCGTTATCTCAGCACCATGCTCTTCCGCAGCGTGTGCGCAAAATGTCCGCCCTAATCACTGAAACTGAAATCCGAGCAGGTTCCAGTAGTACAATTCCGCGAGAAACAGCCACGCGGCGGTCGTGGCGAAAAGCCCGTGCCAGCGGGCGGACCATCCGGCGCCCGGACGCACCCATGCGACGATCGTCAAGAAGGTGAGAACGATTCCGGGCGCAAGGCTCATCAACGGTATCAGCAGCAGTCCAATCAAAATACGGGGCGGCCCGTAACCGATGACCAACGGATCCATCGTCAGCAAAAACACCGCAAATCCCGCCACGAACAGAATGTCGAGCACGGACACGATGCGGGCAAACGTTCGCACGAGCCCAAGCAGCCGGGGTTCTTCCTCCTTGCCGTCGCGCCGCCGCCACACCTGAATCGGCCACAGGATCGCCGTCGCAAAAAAAACCGCCATCGAGGCTGAAAGGCCGCACAACAGGGCCAACCTCGTCTCGTACCACCGGATGCGCTCGTAGGCGTTGTCGGCGATGAACATGTGCGTGCTACGGCCGTCCGCGCCGTATTCAAACGCCATGCGGCGCTGCGGCGAGACGAATTCGCCGGCTTCCGATTTCTCCACGGTCGCGAAGCAGCCGTTTCCAATGGCATGGAAGGTTTCGGGCGCGCCGCGATCCAACGTCCGCGAAAGCAGTAAAGTGCCGGGCTTCTTACCGACGCTTACCAGTAGTTCCGGCACAAAACGCGGCGACAACATGCCAAACTTGATGAAGGTCGTGCGGCAATGGCGGTTATGGCGGTAATAACCGGCGGCGGCCTGCAAATCCTTTTCGGAAAAGATCGGCGCGTTCGGCAGCGGCACGGTGGAACGCGACGGGAAAAAACGATTCAGAAAACGTCCGCGGATCATGTGGAATAGGCGCCCGTTGTCCGAAGTACCGGAAATAAACAGGCCGGTGCGTTCTTCGGGCATGAGCATGAGGAGCGAGACAAATCCCCAGATGAGTCCCGCCTGTTCGAGACGGCGAACCGCGCCATGATAATTTTCGTCGAACGCATACGCCCGGCCCGGCAAATCCGGATGATGCGAAAAATGACGCGCAAACATCAACCGCACGGTTTCGGGGCGGAGCAGCTGCACGCCCCCATACGCGCCATCGCCGAGCAGGGCGCACATCAGTTTCGCCATGTCGTCCGCGGTGGTCGCGAGCGACGAGGCCGGCACGGTTTCCGGATAGTCGTAGCGTGCCTCATGATACTTGCCGAGATAGAAATTATACCCCGTGGCCAGCGGCGTGTCCGGAGAGGGAACGAGCGCAAAGGTGCTGTGCGTCATGCCCAGCGGCTCGAATAGGCGCCGGCGCGCATATTCGGCGAACGACAGGCCGCTGACACACTCCACGATATGCCCGGCCAGTGCGAAACCGTGGTTCGAATAACTGATGTATTTACCCGGCGGCATCACACGCGGCGGCAAGTTGTCGGCCAGATAGTCGCCCAGCGGGATCAGCGATTCCGGCGTCGGGGCGCCCATGCCCAGAAAACGATCGTCGAATCCCGCCGTATGCGTCAGGAGATGATCGAGCGTAATCGCGGGTGCGCCCGGTACGCGAAAAATGGACAGATAACGGTTGACGTCCTCGGAAAGCGAAAGCCGGCCCTGCTCGACCAGTTGCAGGACCGCCACCGCGCAAACGACTTTCGACAACGAGGCCACGCGGAAGAGCGTCTCGGCGGAATCGATCGGAATGTCTTCGCCGCGCCGCGCGGTGCCGTAACCCTTGCTGAAGACGCACTGTCCGTCATGCACGAGCGCAACCACCGCGCCCGGCGTGCCCGCGCCCGCCATTTCCTCCGGGACGACTTTGTCAAAGAACGCGGCCACGTTATCGTAAACCAGCGGCGGCGCGGCCGCCGCGCATGCCAAAAAAGTAACGATCAAAGTCATTTCAACGTCCTTGTGCCGGATTCACACGCAACGGGAACAGTATGGACGAAAGGAACGGCATGGATAAAGCAATGGGCATGCGTCCGTTCAACGTCTTTCGCGCTGTCCCGCCATCGCGCCCGCAATCAACGCGGCGGCCAGCACGCAAAGACCGCCCATGCCCGAGACGGGCGTATGCGATGTCACGCCCAGTAGCACCGGACCGAAACGCTTGGACTCATTGTCGTACACGCACTCGTACTCGCCGGCATCCGACGCCTTGAGTGCATGGATATGCAGATCGCGCGTTCGCGAACCCGTGATACGCCCGTTGTCCTCGATCGGCTCCCCGTTATGAAACCACTGGAATCCGCCCGCGATGTCGAACTGGCCCGGCACGCCCAGGCAAAACGCCTGGCCCTCGTCAAACGTCCCGCCCTGCGTATTGGCGCAACTGGGCGGCGTGATGAAGGGATTCAGCGCGGCGCGCACATACGCCTCGCGGCCGCCCGACGTAAAAAACTGCTCGTATTCCTGGCGGTTCGTAAACCCGTCGCCATCGGCATCGCCGCCCGGCCCAAGGTATTGCGCCAGCGATCGCTCGTAATTCAGGATGTCGGGAGTCGAAACGCCCGGAAATTGGATAAAGGCGCTCACCGCCGTGATAAGCAGAACGGGGATCAGCGTCGAGCCGGAGTCGCCCAGGGTCATGAAACCGGCCATCATGATATCCATGCCCGGCACCGAACGGAGGACGCGCCCGTCCGGACCGCCAAGATCCGCGAGGATTTGCGTATGGTTGTGTGCGTAGGCGTGGACGACCTGCCAATGCGCGATGCCGCCGGTACCGCTTAGATCGATCGTATTGTCGCGCAGGCATTCGTACACCAGGGCCAGTTCCGCGCTGTCGAGCATGTTGTTCCCGACAATCGAGGGCGGATTGACGGCGATGCTTCCGCCGTTGGCATCGCAATGATCGGGATCGAACTGTTGGCCGCCAAGCATCCACGACACCACTGTGAACGCCCGGGAGAGCGACCACATGGCCCCGTCGAAATCGGCCGGTCCCGCCAGTTCCGGATCGGCGAATTGCAGTGGGCCGTTATGGGCAAAATTGCCGTTGTTTGCGCCATTACCGCCGAGCGGACGCGCCTGATCGTCCACGATGGTATCGTCATCCGCCACCGCGAGCTGCACCGTGCCGGTTCCTCCGTTCAAATTCACGGCCACTGTGTATTGCGCACCGTTGCCGATCACATTGGCCACCGTTGCGCCGGCCACGCCGCTCACGGCGAAATCCGTCTCGTCCACCCCCGAAACCGGTTTCGAGAAGGTCACGCGGAATGTTTGCAACGGGGACTTGGCCGTTTGGGCTTCCGGCAAGATCTCGTAAACAACCGGCCATGAAAGCCATGTGTTGTAAATTTCCGAGAAACACCGGTGCGCAATGTAATCGTATCCCTCCAAGGTCAGGTGCATGTCGTCGTCCATCAGCGATTCGAGCGGGCCGTTGTAATTGGGATCGCCGCCGGGCATCGGAACGTAATTTTCCGCAAAACCGCCAGGATAGGGAACCTGTCCCGGCGCAATCGGGGGATTTGCCAGCGGAATTCCATAGTGGTACTGCATCAGGCCCAGGTTGTGCACATAGAACACGCGGGGACTCTTGGCCAGCGCCATTTCCTTCCGGGCCTGCTCGAATCGCACCCAAATCGCGTTCATTTGCGAAATGCTCATGCCGGGAATCGGGTGGTTCCCAAAATCGTACCCGCACAAGGCGACCCGGACATTTGGGCGGATTGCCAGAATGCCGTCCACGATTTCGGCGATCTTTCCCACAATGCCGTCTATCCGCGCCTGAATGGCCTGCTCGCTCATTCCGGGATACCAGAACGAGTCGAAGACGATATCGTTGCCGCCAAGGCTCAAATGGACAATATCAATCGTGGGATAGTCCGCCAGTTCCTGCTGAATGCGGGCGAGCCACCGGGGATCGGGATCCTCGCTGGAAAACGCACGTGCGCCGACGCTCGTCGTGTTGTGGCCTCGCTGGCCAATGCCGGTCCACCCAAAATCGGGCAACGCCGAATCAAGCGAACGCAACAACTGCATGAACGCCCCCCAACTGTCCCCCGCCACCAGAATCCGCGGCACGTCCGTCGTTCCCGCCTGAACGGGACTTGCCGCAATCACCGCAACCGCCACAATCACGAGAAACCTTTTCTTCATACTACACCTCCCCGGCGCAAAGAATGACGGAAAGAGGGAATGGGAAAATGAACGGCTGTGTCCACCATACCCGCCCGGTACACTCCGTCCATCGCTCACTTCGCACCTTGCACTACACCTGCACACTTCGCACTACACACCACGCACCACGCGTTTCTTTAGACCGATCCCATGTTCCTGAACAGGAACAGTCCGTCCTTGCCGGGAGCGACGATGTCTTTCCATCCATTCCCGTCAATGTCCACGACCCAGAAATAGATCCCCGCGCCGCTGGCTTTTCCGGCCGGACCGTAATCAATGACATGCCGCTCGAACACGCCGTCCTTGATCTTGAAATAATAGAGTCCCAGCGGATCGAGCGAGCCGGGATCGTGCTCCTGATGCGCACGGTACCGCTTGCCCGTAATCAGTTCGAGTTGGCCGTCATTGTCTATGTCTACGAGTTGCATGTCGTGGTACTGCGACCGGGCCGTGTCAATATCGTGTTTTGTCCACGAACGGTTGCCGTTCTCGATTTTCTGCTCCCACCACGCCAATCCGTAATCGTGGCCTTGGCCCACGATTATATCCGGCACGCCGTCGTTGTTGACGTCGTGCACAAGGATGGGCACGCTCGCGCCGCCGAAATTGAACTCCGGATGCCACTCCCACTTGCCCGTGAGCGGGTCCGCCGGCGCTTCGAGCCAGCCGCCCGCGGAAATCAGATCGGGCCGTCCGTCCCCATTGACATCGCCGAATCCCAATCCATGTCCCTGCGGCGTTTCCGAAAGCACAATCTTGCGGAATTTTCCGGTCCCCTTGCCTTGCGCATCGCATTCGAGTTTGAAGGCCACAAACGGCCGACCCGGACAATTCGGCACCGCCTCGACCTGTCCGTCGCCGTCAATGTCCCAGAAGCAGCACCGTTCAATATGGCCCGTCTTGTCTATGTCGTGTACGGTCCATTCGACGGATTGTCCCTTCGGATTCTCGCGCCACCGCAACGTTTCGCCCCACCAGCCGCCCGTGATGATGTCGAGATAACCGTCGCCGTTGACATCCATCGGATAATCGCTAAAATCGTCGTAATAGTCCTCGACCTGCTGCACCGAACAAATCTTGTGGGCCTTTTTGAAGTCCGGTCCCTCGAACCAATATTCCCCCGACACGATATCCAGAATGCCGTCGTTGTTCACATCGAACACGGCGCAGGCCTCGTAGGTCGCGGTTCCAATGCGCGACTTTTCGAACTTCAACATGGATTTTCCCTCCGGCGGTTCCACTGTCGGCGCTGCGGCTTTTTCATTCGCGCCCAACACAGCCACTACAATCAGACAAGTTGCGGCAAACATGCACAACATCCTTCCTGTCACAAGTCCCGACACGCGCATACGGAAAGGCCGCTAAACCCGGCGCCGGGCAATGTTTCTAGTTGGGTATATTCCAAAAATCCTTGAAACGATTCCCGCGGGACAGACTGTCCAGTCTGTTCCTTTGTTCATCAAGCGCCAAGCATAGCCCATCGCCCAAACAAAGACAAACCGCCGCCGCTACTTGAGAAAAAGGACCTTTGACGAATAGGATACATCCGGCGTCTTGCATATTTTGCATGGAGGCTCCTAAGTTTCTTTGTTCGCAACTTCTGTGCATGGGACACAGAAGTTGCGCACAAAGAAATCATATCCTTGATTGAGGCATTGCGGCTGAGCCGCCTTAGGCACACGATTCTGGGTATTGTGGCTTTCCTGATCATTTGGGCCGTGGCGATAGGCGTGGCAATATTCATAATTGATTGCATGAGCCGCTTGGTGCGCGCCATGGAATTGGGCGCGGAAGCGCGCATGCGGTAGGCAAAGGCGCTGGAAGCGTTGGCAAGCCGAAACGAAACGGCCATCGTTCCGGAGGAATAGCGATGTTGAGAGGCGTAATGGCAGGTTGTGCATGTTTGTTTGCCGGATGGGCGATTGCCCAGGCCCCGCGGCCTGTTTTGCCGCAGGTCGCCCATGAATTCGGCAAGGCGCTGGAAAATCTGCGCGATTATGCGGTCGTGCTCGAACCGGACAAGAACGAACCGGAATGGTGGGCGGGCGCGCCGTCCGTGGCCAGGGGAAAAGACGGCCTTTTTTGGATGGCCTGCCGGATGCGCATGGCCGAAGCGCCGCGCGGACGCCGCGGGTATGAAATCCGCATTCTGCGCAGCGCCGACGGCGTCCATTTCGAAAAAGCCCTTTCCATCCGCCGTGAAGACGTGCCCATACCCGGCTTTGAACGCCCCGCCCTCGTGAACGATCCCCATACCGGCCGGTTCAAACTGTATGCGTGCGGGCCTTGGCGCGATGGGCCATGGTCTATCATCAAATTCGCGGACGCGGACACGCCGGACACGATCGATCCCGCGTCCGCCTATCCCGTCATCCAGCCGTTGCCGAAAACCTATGATCGCGACGTCATCCCCGTCGAATACAAGGACCCATTCATCCTTCACACCGCGGGGACGTATCATTGTTATGTAATCGGGTATGTGCGCCAAAACGAGAAGATCTTCCATTTCCAAAGCGTGGACGGCGAGAAGTGGGATCCCGTCGGCAATCCGTACGAGGCCGTCATGCCGCTCGACGGCTGGCATGATTTCTTTGTTCGCCCGGCCTGCGTCGTGCCGATCGGCCTCGGCTGGCTGTTCGTCTATGAGGGCTCCAGCGCAGGCTGGTACGACCCCGTGTACAACATCGCGACGGGTCTCGGTTTCACCTTCGATCTTCACCGCGTCACGGATCTGACGCCGCAATCGCCACTGCTCGTGAGTTCGACGCCCGGCGATCGCTTCGCCACGTTCCGTTACTCGCACTGGCTCATGATTGATGGCCGGTTGTGGATTTACGCCGAGGTCGCCCGTCCGAATCTCACGCACGAAATCAGGCTGTACCGCGTGCCGATTTCCTGAACGTTCCGGACACCGCCGCCGCTTCTATGGCGGCTGAATCGTCCGGAAAGCCGTGGGACAGATTGTCCAGTCTGTCCTTTCGGGGAATTTTGCCGCCCCGGTGCGTAAATTTACGCAGAAATCCAAGCATCATGGTCGCGCTTTATTTCCCCCAAAACCGTAACCCCCTGTAAAACAAAGCAATCCAAGGTTTTTTCATATCGGCATGAAACATGCTCTTCCTCAAAAAGAATCGCGTGACAACCAATAGATTCGAAAATCACGCGTTGAAAATGAGGAAAGCGTGAAATGAAGCACTCATGCGACAGAAACGGGCCGCGGGATTCGTCAAGCGGCATGACGCTGCTGGAATTGATGCTGGCCGCGGGCGTGCTGACCCTCACCCTCAGTTATGTGTTCGGTTCGATTCTGGCCGTCACCGCGGCAGGGAGCATCAGTGAGGATCGCGCGGTGGCGGCGACGGAAGTAACCAGCGTGCTCGAATCCATGCAGGGCATGAGTCTCGACACGTTGATAGCATGCCAGCCGCCGGCGCGGACGGCTTTGCGCGGGGAAACCGTCACGCTGGAATGTTTCAAGTCGGACGGCACGGCGTTGACACTGCCCACAACCTACGCCCTAATTGGCTTGCCGATACCCAGCCCCCTGCCGGTCCGTTGCACCGTGTCATGGCAGGGCGATCTCGGACGCAACCTGTCCCTTGCCGCCACCCAACTTTTCTACGCGTATTAGGAAGCCGGCCATGTCTGAACACACCCTGACGCGGCTCAGCCGCAATGCCTCAATCAAGGATATGATTTCTTTGTCCGCAACTTCTGTGTCCCATGCACAGAAGTTGCGGACAAAGAAACTAAGATTCCATTCCGACCGGGGCATGACGCTACTGGAAGTGATGATAGCCATCACCATCCTCACAATCGTCATGGGCACCCTTTTCAGCCTTTCCATAGGCATCGGCGATGCCGCCCAAGTCCAGGAAACCCGGATCATCACCACCGACGACACCCGTCGCGCCATCCAGGACATCGTACGCGAATTGCGACAGGCGTCTCTGGGATCCCTCACGGGCATTCCCGGCGCCACCCTGACTTATCGCGTCGCGACCGATGTAGACGGCAACGGCGTCGCCGTCAACTCCAGCGGCGGACTCGAACTAAGCACGGTCCGCACCATCCAGCGCGACACCGCCGACCTCAACGGCGACGGCGTCACAACATCGCAAATACTTTTACGCAATGGCGCGAACAACATTGTGCTCGCCAACGGCGTCCCGAACAACGAGGACGCAAACAACAACGGCGTGCTCGACGCGGGCGAGGACGCCAATCGAAACGGACGGCTCGACCGGGGCATTTGGTTCACGCGAACCGGTTCCGCCGTCACGGTGACGCTTCAGTCGCAGCAGCGCCTGCGCCGCGGCACGCTGTTCGTCACGACCCTGTCCGAAACGGTTGTACCGAGGAACCCCTAGCCATGTTTACGCATGCTTGCCAAAAGATTTCCCTTCGCGTTCCCTGCCGGGGTAACGACGGAATGGCGCTGTTGGCCGCGACCGTGTTCATCGCGATCGCCATTGTCATCTTGGGCGCCCTGACCATGCGGGTAGTCAATCAGGAACGCCATGTGGACTATTTTGTGGACAACGAACAGGTGATGCTCGGCATCGAAACAGCGCTGGCGCGGAGCATGCAGGGACTCGAAACGACCGGCAGCGGGCTGATCGGGTCCTCGGAAATCCGCGAGGGCGGACAAGTCGTCCTGCCCACATGGGACAGCGCGGGGGTCGTCCCGCAAACCGTCCCCAACATGCCGGACGTGCAGTATTTTGCCTATCATGTCAATTGGATAACGGATGGGCGGGACAACAACAACGATGGGGTGGCCGACAACGGTTCCGAGAACGGCTACCACACCCTGGTGGCCTATGCGCGCATAGTCAATCCAATCACGGGCGAGGCCTCCAGCGCACGCCGTGTCGAAACCGTGTATTCCTCGACGAACATCAACGTCTGGAACAACGCGATTTTCGCCGGCAACGGCCAAGCCGGCGGCCTGATCAACGGCAACGTGAGCATCCATGGATCGGTCCATCTGCTCGGCAACAACTTGTTGACGGGCGCGCTGGCGGTGGACGCCCTCGACCTCAGCGGCACGAGCCTCATCCACAACAACTACGCCGATTGTCCGGCCGATCTGGCCGCGCGGGTTCCCGCCTTGCCCACGACGGTGTTCGGCGGCGAAACCATCAGCACGTTGAACGCCAAACTGCGCGTCAAGAACGGGCTGGTGGGAAGTTCCGGCAACTCGGAAATCGGCCAGCCGAACGTGGCGGGCAATTCCTACAAGGAAACGATGGACGGAACTTACGTCACCACGGGCTGGTCGGGCAACCAGTTGACCAGCGCCGGCGGCGGGCGGCTGCACCCCACGAATCTCTACAGCGACAACGGCTGGGATCAGACCTACGACTTGGGCAACAAGGTGCCGTTTCCCACGCTGAACGACCCGTGGCGCGACCCGGTTGACGGCCATTTCGTGCCCGACCCCTACCGGGGCGGAAACTACTCGCACATCAACTACTTCTCGGAAGTGCTCATCGCAGACCCAAATAACCAAACCGACGGCATCTACAACGGCAATATCACCATTGCCGCAAACCAGAATTTCTACTGGAACGCCACGCAGAACTCGACCGCCTATCCCGGCACGCCGCAGCCCACCGACGATTATATCCGGTTCAACGCGGATACGAATGTCATGGAAATCAACGGCCAGATTCGGATCAACGGCAATCTGATCATCACCCGCGGCAGTGGAAACGACAAGACCATCCACTACACCGGGCGCGCCGCCATCCTCGTCAACGGCGACGTCACATTGAATACCGACCTCTACAGCCGCAACGCCAACGGCACGACCGCCAACAGTTTCCCGGTCAACAATTGCTTTGGGATCATGGCGACCAATAACATGACTGTGGGGGCTCTTTCGCAATTGAACCTCATGGGCGCGTTTTACGCCGGAAACCAGATCCGATGCGAAAAACAGACCAACGTAATGGGCACATTCGTCGCCAATTATTTCGACATGGGCACCAACGTCCCCAGCATCTGGCAGGTGCCGGAATTGGCCAACAACCTCCCGCTCGGCATGATCGGCAACTACCCCATTCTGTCCATCAGCCGGACGTCGTGGCGCGAATTCTAAACAGGAAAGAGCACGGTACATGGAAACGTCGAACATCAAGCAGATCCTACGCGACAATGCTCTCTGGATAGGCCTGTTGCTGATTGTCGCCGCCGCAACGATCTTCGCCTACCACCGCGAAAAAACCGCGCCGCCGAAAGACATTGCCGCCCCCCCCGTCGCGCGACAACCCGCCGCGCCGGTTCCCGAAGCGCAGCCCCAGGCGGACACCGCCTATGAGGCGTCGCAACTGCTTCCGCCCCGCGTGGAACAAGAAGAGGCGCGCAAGACGATTGCCGACTACAACGACCGCGTGCGAAAGGACCCCAAGGATCCCGACGCGCCCGCCTATTACGCCGCCATGGGCAACCTCTCGTTCGTCAAACTCGGCGACCCCGCCGAGGCCGCGCGATACTACGAAGTCCTGCTGGCGGACTATCCGAATTGGGACGGGATTACGCGCGTCTACACCCAGCTCATGGCCTGCTACGAAATGCTGAACGACCGCAAGAACCTCGACTTCACCTACAAGCGCATGATGGAATACTTTCCGCCGGACAGCCCCCAGCATCAATACGCCAAATTGCACCTTGGCCGCTAAACTCTCGGCTGTGGACAGGCTAGACAGCCTGTCCGACAAGGCGTTTCACCGCCCGGCTGAAGCCCACCGCGTCCACAACGTCTACTTCATCCACGACAATCGAAAAAAACCGGTTGCACGGATTCTTTTTGGGAATAAAACGGTATTCCGCCTTGTTTCAAAAACAGGCTGATTATGGACATAGAAAGCATGGGGGTGCGGATGATGATCCAGACGGTGCAGGACAAGCGGCGCGCCTCACGCAAGGAAGAGGCAATCTGTACGTGGCTTTCGTTTTCCCGCGACAAAGCGGCCTATGCCACGCTCACGGCGGATATCGCGACGGAGGGTGCGCGATTCAGCGCATTGCGCCGGGTCGGAGTCAACGACAGGGTACGAATCGCTATCCAATTGGCCAGCAGCGCAATTCTGTGCGAGGGAAAAGTCTGCTGGGTGCGCCCCGTGTCGAACGAACAATACGATTTCGGCGTGCAATTCCTGAACATGGCCGAAACCGACAAGGGCGAACTCCAGCGCCATTTGGCAGCCCCTGACGCTTGATCCGCCGCGTACCGCCGACGTCACTCGAGGATCCGGCCCTGATCCTTGCGCTGGGCTTCGTTGGTTTTCCTGCTCGTGCCCGCAGCGCTTGGATTGTCCTTGCTGAAGAGGCTCTTCTTGCTCTTGCTCAGCCCTTTTTTCTTATCGTCCTTGCCCTTCTTGGAATTCTTCGTAATGATATTGGACCGTTTCTTTTGGTCGGATTTCCCGCTCGACCGGCTTGTAACGGTCACTTTCCTTGATTGTGCCGGGGCGGCCTTGCCCGCAGCCGGGGCGGCCTTGCCCGCAGCCGGGACGGGCTTGTCTTCCGCCTTGGCCAAACCGGGCGCGATCATTCCCCCACCCAGCACGAAAACCGCCAACGTGGCCGCTGTCAATATCTTCTTCATGTTTTCCGATGCCTTTCCCGGAAGACGAACCTTGTACATCTTTCCGACACACATATAACGTATTCCGACCGGCATAGGGTTGTCAATGTTTTGTTGGAATTACGGCCTTCATCGGGAATATTCTTCCTTCCGTAGTGCATTTAGGAGGAGCGAAAGATGTTGAAAAAGACCAGTCGGCGAACTTTTCTGAAACGAACAGCAATGGCCGCGGCGCCTTTACTAATCCTGTCGGGGCAAACGAGGGGAGAAAAAAAACGATCCTCCGCCCATGATCGCCTCAACATCGCGTGCGTGGGACTTGGCGGAATCGGAACCGGCAACGCGGGGCGGTTGGAGAGCGAAAACATTGTCGCCCTTTGCGACGTGGACACCAACCAGATGGCAAAATCGGCCAAGCGGTTTCCAAAAGCGACCCTATACCAGGATTTCCGGATCATGTTGGACAAACAGAAGGACATTGACGCCGTCATGATCGCCACGCCGGATCACAACCATGCCGTGGTGACCATGGCCGCCATGCAGAGGGGCAAGCACGTTTACTGCGAGAAACCGCTCACTCACAGCGTCCGCGAAGCGCGCATGATTGCCGAGGCAGCGGCAAAATACGGCGTGGTCACGCAAATGGGAATCCAAGGACACGCTCACGAAAGCCTACGCCTCCTCTGCGAGTGGATTTGGGACGGCGCCATCGGCGATGTCCACGAGGTGCATGCGTGGACGCCGCATCCCGTTTGGCCGCAAGGCATCGATCGCCCCGCCGACACGCCGCCCGTGCCCGAATCGCTCGACTGGGACCTCTGGCTGGGTCCCGCTCCTTCCCGGCCCTATCATCCTTGGTATCATCCCCGCGTCTGGCGCGGGTGGATTGACTTCGGAACCGGCGGACTCGGCGACATGGGCTGCCACATTTTCGACCATATCGTGACCGCGCTGAAATTGGGACCGCCGGAGACCGTCGAGGCATCGGCCTCGCTATTTGTCCGTCCCGGCGCCGGCCGCGAGAAATGGAAAAATACCGAAACCTATCCGCAGGCGGAAATCGTCACCTACCATTTTCCCGCGCGCGAAGGATTTCCGCCGCTCAAACTCATGTGGTACGACGGCGGGCTTATGCCGCCGCGTCCCGAAGAACTCGAAGACGGGCGACGCATGGGAGACGATTGCGGCGGCGCAATCTACGTAGGCACAAAAGGCAAGATCCTCACCGGATCGCACGGCGCCAACGGCGTACGCATCATCCCTGAAGAAAAAATGCAGGAATACCGGCAGCCGCCGAAAACGCTTCCACGCGTCGAAAATCATTATATCGAGTGGATCGAAGCCTGCAAGACCGGCAAGCCGACCGGCGCTCCGTTTTCCTATGCGGGGCCGTTGACAGAAACCGTCCTCCTGGGCAATGTCGCCTTGCGTTGTGGCGAGAAGATCCGGTGGGATTCCGCTAATCTGCGCGTGACGAATTGCGACACCGCCAACACGTTCCTCCAGCGCGAATATCGCGAAGGCTGGACACTCTAGCGCGCCCGCAGAAAACGCACCGCCCAAATTCCGCGATGCGGCGAATCGCCCCGCGCGCCCTTACAGCAGATGTTTCGCGAGGAACTCGAAACTGGTCTTCGCGCAGCCAAAGGGATCGCCGTAGCAGTTGTCCTGCTCGTAGACGTACCACTCGATACCCGCTTCCTTGCCCGCCGCGAAGATGGCCTTCCAATCCAGAATGCCCTTGCCGAGCGCCGCGAACTTGACCGGTTTCACCGATGCCAGATCCTTCGCGTGGATCACAGGGCAGCGTTGCGCGTATTTCCGGATATAGGCCACGGGATCGGCCTCGCCGGCAAGGACCCACGCGAGATCGAGTTCCGCGCAGAGGTTTTCCGGCTTGGTTTCGTCCATGAGAATGTCGAGTTTACAGCGCGGATCTTCGGGAAATTTTTCAAATTCCCCGGCATGATTATGATACGAAAGCCGCATGCCCGCGCCGCGCAGTTTCGCGCCGACGGCGTCGAGGCGTTTCGCGCCGCGTATCCATGCCTCGAGTGAATCGCGGCAATCGTTCATCATGCCGCCCGGCGCCACGTCGCGGTTGCCGACGGTTTTCCAGAACTTGACCGCACCGTCAAAATCCGTCTCGAACGACTCGACGCTGGTATGCGCGGAAATGGCCGCCAGACCGGCGGCATCCAGCGCCTTGCGGATTTCGTCCGCGGGAAGATCCGGCATGCCGCTCCATTGGACATACTCCCAGCCCATCGCGCTGACTTTTTGCAGCATGCCCGCGAGATCCTTCTTGGCCGGTTCGCGCATCGTATACAATTGCAGCGCGATCCCCTTGGTTGATTTCTTCTCCTTGGCCTCGACAACGGGCATGGCGCCCAACGCCGCCGCGGCGCCCAACGCCGTCATCGCCTCTCTGCGCGAAATAGTCTGTTTCATGCGTCACGATCCTTCTGTTCACTTCGTTCCGGTTGGACATCCGACTCCCGCATAGTATGATCGCATTGGCCGCCCCAAGCAACTTTGACGAAATCTTCCTGGAGCTTCCGGCGCTGCGGGGCCAAGAAGCGGCCGCCGTGTTCCATCGCCACTTTGGCCATCCCCGCTCATCGGGAAGTGGCAAAGGGTACCCCACGAAGCCTAATTCGCGCCGCGGAAATCACCGATCAAGAATTCCTCGCCACCCATGAGCGGCTCTGAACGAAAAACCTCAGCGGCAACGCACCGCCGAAGGGCGCCAATGGCTCAAGGCGAGAAAGAAAAGCGAATCCACCGGCATGGGGCCGCCTGTTCGCCCTTTTTGATGATCGTTGTTCACGCCTCGCGGCGATCGGCAAACCGGACGTGGTTGAAAAGCCACAGCGTGACGAATCCGAACGCGCCGACAAGGTGCCACACGGAATGCCACGCGAAGATTCGCAACGACACCTGATCGTTTCCCGCCGTGGCAAGGAACAGCCCGCACAGGAACATGGCCACGATCAGGTAGAAGAGTCCGCGGGCCTCGCGGGGAATGCGGGCGTGATTCGCCGCGAACAATCCCACCACGACGAAACAGTTGAGGATCAGCGCAACCTCTCCCACATAAAATTGGCCGAAGGATCCAAAGGCCAGCAACGGTTTCTTCGGCACGAGGGAGATTTCGAGGAAAAGCCAACCGATAACGATCAGATTGGCGCTGGTTGAAACCAACGCCAGCCGGCGACGGGCTTCCGGCTTGAGGAAATCGCCCGCCACTGCCAGTTGCAGCGCCCATGCAAGGAGGATGTTCGTGCCGACATCGAAAAACGACGCGACGCGGTTGCCCTCATAGGCGTGCAGCCAGACCGTCGGAATGCCGGTAATCAGCACGCAGGCGTAGACGAACACCCACCGCCTCGGCTGGCGTCCGGCCAATGCCGTGAACAGCAGCGGCATGATGCCGCCGAGGCAGGTGGCGAAACTCGTGACGGCGTTGGCCAACTGGGCTTTGTGGAGAAACGGCGCCAGCGCCTGGACGGTTTGCGGATCCATGAAATGTGCCTCCTACTTCTTTTTTTGAATGCAATACAGACCTGTCCCGGCGCGTTCCGGTGTCAGCAAGGGTCTTGGCGTGTGGTGGGGTGCGAAGTTTTCGAATATCCGCGCACGGATTTGCGCTAGGCATTTTTCGGCATGGCCGTTTAGGGGCGCCTGTCCTCCCGCCATCGTCAGGTGGCCGCCCCCGTCGCCGATGCCGCGCAGGGCGTTGTGCATGCGTCCGGCGGCGTTCCCCCGCGGCGATCGCGCCCGGGCGGACAGGTACACACGGTCGCCGCACACGCCGTAGCACACCGCGGCGGTGATGCCTTCAAGACGCAAAAGGCGATCCGCAACCTCGGCAATCATGTCACGGTTGAGGCAGCGGGGAATGAAACTGACTAGGGTCGTGCCCGCAATCTCGCAAGTCTGAAGGCTGTCCGCGAACATCCGAAAATAATCCTTGGGCAGGGGCGCATGTTGGATGCGCGCCAGTTTGCGCTTGTCGGCCTGCAAAAAAAGATCCTGGTAGGCGCGTACATCGGCCGGGCCCGATTCCCGGCCCAGATCCTGGGTGTCCGATTGGATGCCGTAAAACATGGCCGTGGCCAGGTTGCGGCCGATCGGCACGCCGGCCGCCAGCAGATATTCGTGGAGTATCGTCGTCGCCGCCCCGTAATGCGGGCGAATATCGGCAAATGTCGCGTGCCATCTGCATCGTTTCGGCGCCAGATGGTGATCAATGACCACATCCACCCGCCGACCCGCCGCCACGATGTTGTTGCCAAAGCCCGGCTGGGCATCCACAAGGCAAACGATGTCGAACCGGGCCGCTTCTTCCCTGGAAACATGCCGCGCGGGAATTTTGAGCACCTCAATCATGGCGCGGTTTTCCGCGCGCCCGCAGATTCCGCCATAGCCGATCGTGCAACGCTTCCCAAGACGGGCGTACAGGATTTCGCGCAGGACGGCCGCACAGGCCAGCGCGTCCGGATCGGGATTGTCCTGCAGCAGAATCGCCGTGCGCCCACGCCGATCGCACGCGCGCAGCAGCGCGTGCAGACGTTCTTCCGGCGTGCCGGATAGAGGGTGTGTATGGATGTGCGGGCCGGTGCTCATCACACGTTGAACCGAAACAGAACGATGTCGCCGTCCTGGAAAATGTATTCCTTGCCTTCCAGGCGCATGTGGCCCTGCTCGCGCGCTTTGGCCATGGATCCGGCCTGCATGAAATGATCGAATCCGACGATTTCCGCCCGGATGAAACCGCGCTGGATGTCCGAATGGATGACGCCCGCCGCGTCCACGGCCTTGGTGCCTTTCCGAATGGTCCACGCGCGCACTTCCGGCTCGCCCGCCGTCAGAAAACTCATGAGTCCGAGCATGTCGTAGGCCGCCTGGATGAAGCGCGTCCGCGACTCCTCGCCCAATCCGAGGTCATCCCGAAAGGCCTGGCGCTCGGATTCAGGCAACTGCGCCACCTCGAACTCCATCTCGCCGCACAGATCGATCAGCGGGATTTGATGCTCTGTCGCGAACGCCTGCAATCCCGACGGATCCGGCGTTCCGATGGATTCCTCGCCGTAATTGCCGAGCAACATCAACGGCTTTTGCGACAGGAAGCAGAAACCGGCCAGATCGTGAACCTCGTGCGGATCCAGGGAAAGCGTCCGCAGCGGCGCACCGCCTTCGATATGCGCGCGGCAGCGTACAAGCAAATCGTGTTCGGGCCCTTTCTTGTGTTCCTTTTCAATGCGCTCGATGCGTTTTTCGATGACGATGAGATCCGTGAGTTGAAGTTCTTCCTCCAGCATTCGGGCATCGCGCACGGGATCCACGGATCCCGCCGGGTGCATCACGTCCTCGTTCTTGAACGCCCGCACCACGTGGACCAGTGCGTCCGTGTTCTTGAGGTGAGTAAGCGCCGCGCTGTCGAGGACTTTCTTCTCGCCCATCGCCTCGTTCGGCGCGATGTCAATGAACTGGATCTCCGCGTAGGTGGTTTTTTTCGGTTTCACAAGCGCCGCCAGCCGGTCCACGCGCGCATCGGGCACCTTGATGACGGCGACGTTGGCGTCCCGGCTGCCGAATGCGCCGACGGCCGCATGCGCGCCGCTCAACGCATTGAACAAGGTGGTCTTGCCCGACCGGGCCAGACCGATGATGCCGATTTTCATGACGATCCGCTCCTTCCGTAGTCACGCCACATGCTACCAGCAACCGTGAATGCCGCGCAATCATCCCTACAAAGATCCGACCGCCGGAGTATCTCCGTCACGCAAATGCTATAATGGAACCGTTCGGATGGCCGGTGGGGCCGGGAGAAACGACGATGGAAAAACGCATAGGTTCTTCGATCATCGAGGTGGTTCAGGGCGATCTGACATGCGAGGACGTGGACGCGATTGTAAACGCCGCCAACAAAAGCCTGTTGGGCGGCGGGGGCGTGGACGGCGCCATCCATCGCGCCGGCGGCCCGGCGATCCTGGCGGAGTGCCGGAAACTCAACGGCTGCGAAACGGGCGACGCCAAAATCACGACGGGCGGCAATCTCAAGGCGCGGCACGTCATTCACACCGTCGGACCGGTCTACCGCGACGGCAGGCACAATGAACCGGCCTTGCTGGCCAGTTGCCATCGGCGCAGCCTTGAAGTGGCCGTCAAGCATGGATTGAAAACCGTGTCGTTCCCGGCCATCAGTTGCGGCGTCTACGGGTATCCGATCCCCGATGCCGCCCGGATTGCCGTTGAAACCGTCGCGAATTTCCTCCGGGAAAATCCGTCCATCGAACGCGTGCGATTTGTCCTGTTTTCCAGGGAGATCCGCGATATTTTCGCGAAGGCGCTGGAAGAGGCGAAGGCCTGATCCGGCGTTAGAGGGACAATTGCCGCGCCACAATTTCCGCAAGGTCCAGCACTTCAGTGTCCTGTCCCTCGCGCTTTGCGGCGTCGGACAGCATCGTGATGCAGAAGGGGCATGCGGCGGCAATGCAATCCGCCCCGCCTGCCGTCAATTCATTGAAACGAAGGACGTTGATCGGTTCGCCGAGATGTTCCTCAAGCCACATGCGGCCGCCGCCCGCGCCGCAGCAGAAACCTTTTTCCCGGTCGCGCGCCACGGGCGCCATTTTTTGGCCGGCGGACGCCAGAACGCGCCGTGGCGCATCGTAGAGGCCGTTATGCCTGCCCAGATAGCAGGAATCGTGAAACGCGACGAGCGGGCCGCCGTTCGTTTCGAGATTCAGGCGGCCGGACTCAATCATCTCCTGAATGAACGCCGCATGATGCACCACCTCGTATGCCGCGCCGAAGGCGGGAAATTCGTTTTTAAACGTGTTGTAACAATGCGGACAGGTCACGAGAATTCGCTTGAAGGCGTAGGTATTCAGGGTTTCGGCGATTTCCCGCGCGGCCATCTGGAACAGGTATTCGTTGCCCAGACGGCGCGCGCTTTCGCAGGTGCAGCGCTCCTCTTCGCCGAGCATGGCGAAATCCACGCCCGCCGCCTTCAGAATGCGCACCATCGCCTTCGAGATGTTTTTGCATCGATCGTCGTAGGATCCGCTGCAGCCCACCCAGTACAGCACGTCCGCGCCGCCCTTCTCCGCCATCACCGGCACTTCGAGCCCGTCGGCCCACGCGGCGCGGTCGTTGCGGGCGAAACCCCATGGATTGCCGGCGGTTTCCATGTTGCGAAACGCCGTGGCGGCGGTTTCGGGAAAATCGGACTCCATGAGCACAAGATGGCGGCGCATATCGGTGATTTTGTCAATATGCTCGATGGCCATCGGGCAATGTTCCATGCAGGCCGCGCAGGTCGTGCACGCCCATACGGCGTCGGCGGCAATCGGTCCGCCGACAAGCGCGCCGGTTTCGTCCCCGCGAAGCAGCGGCGACGCATTGGACAACAGATGATGTTTTAGATCCACGACGAGTTTCTTGGGGCTTAGCGGTTTCTTTGAAACGTGGGTTGGACAAAACTCCTGGCAACGGCCGCACTCGATGCAGGCATACAAATCGAGCAGTTGTTTCCAGGAGTACTCCGCCATGCGCGACACGCCGAACGATTCCGCGTTTTCATCTTCCAGATTGAGTGTCGTCATCTGACCGCGCGGGCGAAACCGGCGGAAAAGCAGATTGAAGGGTCCCGCGACAAGGTGGACATGCTTGGTGGGAATGACAAGCAGCCCAATCAGGGCAAGATGCATCAGTCCATCGCACCACCATGCGACATGCGCCGCCACGACAAGCGGACCGGGTCCAACAGCGGCAAACCCGCGCGCAAGCCACGACGCCACGAAATGCCATTCGGCATTAGGCAATTTTCCCAAGGCCATCTCCGTGGCTTTCGCGCAAAGATAGGCGGCCATCGCGCCCGCGATAAACGTGAAGACGATCGCCGATTCCGGCGAAGGACGCGTCAACAGGTCCGGCCGCAGCACGTGTCGGCGAAACGCCAGACCCGCAATGCCCGCAATGATCAACACGGCGAACAGATCGGCCGTCGCCGCGTAAATGTTCGCAAGGAACGTTTGTCCGAAAAGGTTGAAGCCCGGCAGGAACGCGCCCGCAAAATGGTTGATCGTGTTGACCGCAAACACGAAGAATCCCCACACGATCAACAAGTGCAGCGAGCCTATCCACGGTTTGCGAAATGTCCGCCGCTGCAACAGCACGTCAATCGCCGCGCCGGTCATGCGGGCTCCCAGATCGTGGAGGCGATCTTCGGGATCCGGCTTGCCCGCGCGCCGGATGAGGCGCACGAGCACGAACGCCCGGTAGGTGAAATACCCCAAGGAAACCGCCACAATGACAGCGAATACCACCTTCTCGGGAAGCGTCAACATGCGGCGGGATTATCCCTTCGGCCCTTCGGTGACGACCCGGGTAAGCAGCGGGACCACCTCGAAGAGATCGCCCACGATCCCGTAATCGCATATTTTGAACACGGGCGCGTTCGCATCCTTGTTGATGGCCACGACAATCCGGGAAGTTCGCATGCCCGCCTGATGTTGAATCGCGCCCGAAATGCCACACGCCACGTACAGGTCCGGGCTGACCACCTTGCCGGTCTGACCGACCTGGTGGCTGGGTTCGATCCATTTCGCGTCCACCGCCGCGCGGCTCGCGCCAAGCGCCGCGCCGATTGCGTCGCACAACGCCTGGAGCACCGGCCACGTCTCCGGTCCGCCGATGCCGCGCCCGCCGGAGACGACGCGCTTGGCCTCGGTTAGTTCGATCGCACCCGCGGCCGTCATGACGGCTTCTTTGAGTTCGGTGCGGCAGGACACGGCAGGCGCGCCGCGCATGACAATCTCCGGCATGGCGTCGCCATCGCGTTCGACGGGTGTGACGTTCGGACGCAGCGTTGCCATCGCGGGCACATGCGTCATGCGAACATCGGCCAGCACCTTGCCGGCATAGATTGGTTTTCGGGTCATCAGGCCGCCGTCCCACCACACTTCCACGCAGTCCTGCGTCAGATCGACATCGAGCCGCGCAGCCACGGACGCGCACAATTCCTTGCCCAAAGCCGTCGCGGATCCCAAGACAACCGCCGCGTTCAGTTCGCGCACAAGGTCGGCAACGATGGAAACATGGCGATCGTTCGTGTAGTGCTCCAATGCCGGATCCGCATGACAGAACAGCCGACGGATGCCCAAACCCGCCAGTTGGGACAACTGATCGCCCGGATCCGCGCCAATATAGACCGCATCGAGCGCCAAGCCGGCGTCGCGCGCAACACGGCGTGCGGCGGAAGCGGTTTCCAATGCGCACGGCTTCAACGTGCCGCGTTGTTCGAGAATGGCAAGAATACTCATCGGTTCCCCTTTCTCACAACACTTTTTCCTGCTCGCGCAGTATGGCAACCAGTTGCCGGACCTGCTGGTCAAGTTCACCCTCGAGAATGCGCCCCAGCCGCGCCTGTCGCGGCAATGCCGCCGACACGATTGACATGCCGGGTTCCAACATCGCCCCGGACAAGCCAAGACTGTCAAGCGAAATTTCGCGGATCTCCTTCTTCTTGGCCTTCATGATATTGGGCAAGGTGGGATACCGCGGCACATTGATCCCCTTTTGCGTGCTGAACACGGCCGGCAATGGCGTCTCATACACATAGTAACCGCCTTCAATTTCGCGGTGCACCGTGGCGATATTTCCCGACAACGCCAATTGGGTAATCGTCGAAACATGCGGCCAGCCGAGCAACTCGGCCACCCGTTCCGGAACCTGTGACGCATCGTCGTCCACCGCCTGTTTGCCCGCAAGCACAAGATCCGCCGCCAAGTCGCGTAGAGCCGCCGCAAGCGCGTGGGCCGTGCCGCGCGGTGTCAAGGCGGTTTCGGCGGGCGATAGAATCAAGACGCCGGAATCCGCCCCCATCGCCAAGCCCGCGCGGATAATGTCCTTGGTTTCCGGCGGACCTACGCCCAGCAGAACAACATCCGCGCCGCCGGTTTCCTTGATTTTTACCGCCTCCTCGACGGCATATTCGTCGTAGGGACTCATCACATACTTGAGGCCGGAAAGGTCCACTGACTTGCCATCCGCGCCAATCTTGAAGACCGATGCGGTATCCGGCACGCGTTTTACGAGAACCACTATGCGCATATCATCTCCACCTTTCAAAAGCCAGTCTGGGCAGATTATGAAATTGGTCCAACCTCCTGCAAGTTTTATCCGGTCTCCGCCGGAGCAATATAAGATAGTCTCGGTTGATATTCGGGAGATCCCAACCTCAAGGCCGTCGGCGCAAACAAATTGCTTGACGCCTTTTGGGGCGCCGCTTATACTGCGCATGGAACAACGGCGATCATTGCCGGAACACGAAAGGAAAGGCGAAGCAATGACCAGCGAGGAATTCCGTGACGGGTATTATAAGGACAAGTATGGACGCTGGCAGCTGGACCGGCGATCCGGCGGGGATCGTCGGCTGGCGCGGAAGGATGGCGAACTGGCGCATGAACGGCGCAGGATGTACCGGCGCAAGGCCGATCGCGAACTTCTGAAAACAGATCACCGCGCCATGATCAACGAAGCGCTTGACGAATTCGCCGGAGAACACGGCGGGCATTTGTAACATCCGGTCCGGTTTTACTGGGTGGAGAGAACCGCGTCGGCCTTGCGTTTGAGTTCAATCGCGGCATCCCGCCCGGTCTTGAGCCCGGCCAAGACTTCCGTTTCCGCTTTTTCAACCAACGCGCGCACCTCCTGCCATCCCCCAAGATTCGGCTCGGACTTGGCAAAAGGCAGACAATCGAACGCAGCCCGATTATAGGGCCACGCATCCCAGAATTTTTTCAGGCCCGGATCGTCCGCCGCCGACTTGCGGATGGGCAGGTAGCCGGTGCCCAGCGCCCAGCGCACGCCAATCTCGCGCGAGGTAAAAAACTTGACGAAATCCCACGCGGCCTGCTGTTGTTCGGGGGTGGTGTTGAAAATGCAGATGTTCGGCCCGAACAGAACGGTGCGCGGATTGGCGGGATCGCCCTGGGGTAGGCGCGCCATCCCCCATTGATCCTGGGCGCCCTGCATGAGCATGGCCACGTTGGTGCGGCCTGAACTCGAACGAATGCAAAACGCCACGCTGCCTTGCGCAAGCGCCGTCTCATCGTCGTAGGATCCTGGCGTTATTTGATAGCCCAATTTTTCTTTTGCAAGCGTCTCGATAATCTCGAAAGCCTGGATGGCCTGCGGCGAATCGAACAATGTCCGTTTGCCGTCGCAGAGGTCGCCGCCGAGGCTGAAAATCATGCCGGTAATGGTCGAACAATCCACGGAAACGGCATAGGCGGGCTTGCCGGTTTTCGCCTTGATCCGGCGGCATTGATGGATGAATTCATCCCACGTCGCCGGCGGCGCGTCGAAACCCGCCTTGGACAATACTTCTTTATTAAAATATAACATCAGAACGCTTTTGCAGAAGGGGAAGGACAGCATTTTGCCGCCGAAGTCCGGGTATCGGTTGGTTTCGAACACCACGGGATAGAAATCGTCCAGTTCCTCCGGACCGAGTCCCGATTTGGCGTCGTGTACAAATGGTTCGAGATCGGCTACGGCGCCGGCTTGCGCGTATTCGGCGGTCATGCTCTGGTAGGCCACCGCCATGGCCGGTAAGGCGCCCGCTTGAATGCTGGCGGACACTTTCCGGAAAATGTCGCTGTACCCGCCGGTGTGTTCAATCTTGATCGAAAGGCCATGGGGCCGTTTCGCGTTGAATTCATCCACAAGCGTGCGAATCAATGCCCCGGTTTCGGTGGTTTGCCGGTCCCAAAAGACGGCCACGGAGGGATCAATCGGCTTGAATGGGGGCTTTTCGGAGGCCGACGGGGCGCCGGCCGGCCCTCCGCTTCCACATGAAGTCAGGAAGGCGCACACGAACCCCCACACGCACCATCGGAACATGGTTTTCTTATCCTTTTAATCCGGAGCCTAGCGAACTTTCGAGAAAGTTTTTTTGCGCGGCGAAGTATAACGCCACGGTAGGCAAAATCACAATAGTGGACGCGCACATGAGCAGGTGCAGGCGAACGCCTTCCGCGCCCGAAAACACGGTAAGGCCCACCTGAACGACCCGCATTGTGTCCTCGCTGGTGACGACGAGCGGCCAAATCAACGAATTGTAACTGCCCAGGAACGCAAACAACCCCACCGTGACCAAGGCGGGTTTGACCAGCGGCGATCCCACACGCAGCAGGAAGCGCAGGTGGCCGCAACCATCCACTTTGGCCGCGTCGAAATAGTCGCCGGGCAGCGCCATGAAGGCTTGCCGCATCAGAAAAATCGAAAACGCGTTCGCGCACCACGGGACGATCAGCGCGGGATAGGCATTGTACCAGCCCAGCCTCCGAATCATGGCGAAATTAGGAATGAGCGTCGCTTCAAAGGGCACCATCATCGTCGCCAGCACAACTCCGAAAAGCAGCGAACGGCCGCGAAAGTCCAGCCGGGCAAACGCATATCCGGCCATGAGCGACGAGACGATCACCGCCGCCGTCACGGCGGTTCCCACCAGGAAGGAATTGAAGAAATACCGGCCGAACGGAGCGGCCTGAAACGTTTCGATGAAATTGCGCCACTGCCACTGGACGGGCAGCAGATGCAGGGAAGGCGAAAGCGCTTCGGGGAGGGTTTTGAACGCGGTCGTAATCATCCACAGGAACGGAAAGGTCGTGGCGGCCATGCCGGCGGCAAGGAAGATATAAAGAAGAATGCGCCCGATCATTCGTAATGCACCCGCCGCCCGGCCAGCCGCCATTGAACAAGCGTCATCGCGACAATCGCGATGCACAACAGCGTGGCCACGGCCGCGCCGTATCCCCATCGCTGGTATTCGTAGAAGTTCGAGTAGATGTAAACGGTCACGTTTTGCGTGGTGTCCACGGGACCGCGGCCGTTGCCCGTCAGGGCATACAGGTTGTTGAACGCTTGGAACGCCTTGATGACGCTGACAATTGCAAGAAAGAAAATCGTCGGCGACAACAGCGGCAACACAACGTTTCGGACGACCTGAAGCGCGCCGGCGCCATCCATGCGCGCCGCCTCCTCCAACTCGCGCGGGATCGCGGTAAGACCCGCGAGAAAAACGACGATCATGAAACCGCTCGAATGCCAGATCTCGAAGAGGATGACGCAGCAAAGGGCAAGGCTCGGGCCGATAGTTGCGGGCACATGCCCCTGGGTCAGCAGATGCAAAACGCCGCGCGGTTCAAGCAGCCAGTCTTGCGGCGCCATGCCGGCATATCCGAGAACGACATTCGCCAGGCCGTATTGCGGATTGAGCAGGGCGCGCCAAATCATCGCCGCGGCCACGGCGGACGTCACATAGGGCAGGAAGTAAACCGTGCGAAAGAATCCGCGCCCACGCACGATTCGGTGAAGGCCGTAGGCAATCGTGAAACTCAAAGCCATCGTGGCGGGAATCGTTCCTATTGCATAGTAGACGGTAACGAAAAAACTGTGCCAGAACGTTTCCGATCGCAACGCTTCGGCATAGTTGGCAAGCCCGACGAAACGTCCCATGCCGTACTTGCCGCCGTAAAGGCTCATGTGAACCGCGTGGAAAAGGGGAAACACGCCGAACATCCCCAGCACCAACAAGGCTGGGGCCGATAAAAATACGGCCAGAACGCCATCGCCGCCAAGACGGCACCGAGTTTGATCAAAAAGAATATCAAGCCGTTCGAGGAAACTGTCGAAAAGACGCGCGATGCTTTCCAGGATATTCATTCGCCCATGGAACCCTCGTGGGCGCGCAATTCCGGCACGAATTCCTCGATCAGGGCGATCGTGCGGCCGACGGCGCCCCGGTTCGCCGCAATCGCCGCACGTCCCCGCTCGACCAATTCCCGCCGTTCTCCGGGCGTAGTCAAGAGACGTTCGAGGACCGGCAACAACTCGTCCGGTGTCCGGATCTGAATCGCCCCGCCGTGCGCAACGAGTTCGCGGGCGGGATCCATGAAGTTGCGCATATAGGGTCCGAATACGACCGGTGAACCCGCCGCGACGGGTTCCAGCGGGTTATGGCCGTTCACGCCCGGATAGAAACTTCCCCCAACGACGGAAACCGTCGCCAGCGCATAGAAATCCGCCAGTTCTCCGACGGTATCGAGCAGGATAATCCGCGCGTTTGACGGCGCTCCGCCACCGAGAATTTCCGATCGCCGCTGAATCGGTTCGTTGAAAGGCGCCACAGCCTCCGCAATCCGTGCGGCATGGCGCGGCGCGAGGAGGAGCCGTAGCGAGGGAAACCGATCGCGAAGCGCTTTCCAGCAGTGCGCGGCCAGCGCCTCGTCTCCGGGACGGGTGCTTCCAAAGGCCAAGACGGGCGCGTCTTCCGGAAGACCGTGTCCGGAACGCAGGCGGGCGACCGCGGATGGATCGGCGCCCATGCGCAATCCGTCGAATTTGACGCTGCCCGTAATGCGCACGCGGACAGGATCGGCGCCAAGTTCGACAAGGCGTTTCGCATATTCCGCGTTCTGCATGCCGGCCGCTGACAACTGCCGAACGACGGGACGCAACCAGCGCGCAAATCGCACATACCGCGCGTGGTGCTTGTCGCTCAGGCGGCCATTGATCAAAAGAACCGGAGCGCCTATACGGCGGGTTTCCCGCAGGACGTTCGGCCATAATTCGGTTTCGATGAGCGCAAGCGCGCACGGTCGCGCCCAGGCCAGAAACCGCCGCACCGTCGCTACTGTATCGAACGGAAACCACGTCTGGGGAATGCCGGGGCAAGTCTCCCGGGCCAACTGGCGGCCGGCAACGGTCGAGGAGGTCAGGAGCACGGGAAAGCCGGGCCGATGTTCGGCAAGGGCCGCCAAAATCGGGCGCGCAACGCCAATCTCCCCCACGCTGCAGGCATGAATCCATAACGGGCGATTCGGAATCGTTTCGGGGGGAGGCGGGTTCCAACGGGCACGCAAGGGCTGGTGGCGTTTGCCTATGGCAAGCCACGCCGCACCCACGGGAGCGGCCATGGATGTAATTGCACGATACAAAAGATACATGCGCTTGTAGCGCCGAAATCCGATTCGGCCCGGGCGTTGGCGAATCAGCCAAAGAAAACTTCGGCGTCACGCCTTCGACTGCTTAACTCAATCCACACGATCTCAGTCCAGACGCCTTTTATCGTTCGGCCCCGGTTTCACGGGCTTTTTGGGGGCTTTAGGTTCCGCCTTGGGCACAGCCGCCACCGGCGCCGTCACGTCCGACGGTTGGGCGGTTTCAGGCGCGGGAGCACCCGCATCAACCGGCGCAGCCGCCGCAGGCTCGGTCGGAGCCATCGTGCCCGCATTATCCACGGGCGGCGCCGTCCATTTCTCGGATGCGATGGGCGCGCTGGTGGTTCCCGCTTCGAAGAAGCGGCTGCCCGTTGTGTCAATGATGGTCGGCGTAACGAAAATCAACAGGCTCGACTGGCTAACGCTCTTGGATTTGCCCCGGAAGAAGAAACCCAGAATTGGAATGTCGCCCAGATACGGCATCTTCTGCTTGCCCTTGACGGTGCGATCCGCTACTAGGCCGCCCAAGACCAGCGTGTCGCCGTCATGCACGATGACGTTGGTCCACACGGCCTGCGTCGTCATATTGGGCAGCGTAATCTGATCGTTCAACTCTGTTCCGTTGACGATGGATCGTTGCACGAAGGTCTTGTCCGATCCCTTGGCGGTGACCTGGGGATTGAGCCATAGGCGAACCTGATCACTGCCGCTGATCTGCGGGGTCACGGAAAGCGTGATGCCGAAATCGAACCGCGTTGGCATGACGCTCTGGGTATAGCCGATATTGCCGCTGCTGCCAAGATTGCCCGTCGTGGAAACGAGCTCCGTGCGAACTTCGGCCACATAATATTCGCTGCTCAAATCGGCGATGACGGCCGGTTTCCGGTTCATCGTCGTGACGCGCGGCGCGCTCAGCAACTCGGATTCTTCCAGCGTGCTCAGGTAGTCGAAGGCCACGGTCGCGTTGTCGCCATCCTTGTTGTTGGTCAGCACGCCCGTAAGGCTGAACGAGCCGGGATTGACGCCCGTCTGGGCCCCGGGGCTGGCGAACGCCGCCATGGCCGCGGAAGCGATTGTGTTGGTAATGATGCTGGTTCCATCCGGCCGGCTGTAAAACGGAATGGGTTCGGCCACGCCGTCGCCGTTTATGTCGTAATTATAGGTATAACCGGTCAGCGAATTTGTGGTGCCCGTGGTGCCCGTGCCGGTGGTGGTGGTCGAGGTGCTGCCCGTCAGCGTCGGGAGTTTCCGCGCCTGGTTATTCATGTCGGACAACTGCGGAACGTTCCAGCGAAAACCGATGTTCTTCAGGTCGGAGGTCTTGACCGTGAGGAACTTCGCCTCGATGCTTACTTGTTTGGGTGTAACATCGAGCTGGGCCAGCTGTTTTTCCAGTTTGGCGATATTCGTGGGGGTATTGTGCACGATCAGCAGATTGGTGTGCGGCACATAGATCATTCGTGAAACCGGCTCTGAACTGCCCGGCTCGTACACATCGTCAATGAGCATGCGGAGCAAGCGGACGATTTCGGGTTCGTCTCCCATTGCGCTCAAGGCGCGGCCCGCCGCGCCGCCGAGGCCCGCCGCGCCGGTGGCGCCGGTAAGACCGCCGCCATACAGGCCGCCGGTCCGCGCCAAGGCGCCCGTGCCGCCGGAACTCAGACCGGCCATCCCGATGATGGAAGGCGTTTCACCCACGGACAGGTCGCTGATGGAGCCGAAAAGCATCGAAATGTTCGGGAATCCGCCCGCGCCGCCGAAACTTCCGCCCATCATGCCGCCGCCATAACCGCCCATACCGCCACGCATGCCGCCCATCATGCCGCCGCCATAACCGCCCATGCCGCCCATCATG